>CAIPGJ010000571.1 GCA_903864555.1 uncultured Pseudomonadota bacterium
ACTCACTCAAAGTCATTGCAAGGTTTAACTTGCTTTAACTTCGGTGTGAGCCTGAGTTTTTTGTAGAGCAGTGCCCGAAAGCACCGCGCCTCACCCAGCGCCCACACCTATCGGCTGTTCAATTTTTAAAGAGCAAAATCAGGCCAAAAAATCAACCTAATTACCTGAATTCATTCAGGATTTTTCCCTTTCAGCGAGCTACTTGCTGATCAGGAAAGACCGCGATTATAGGCACTCATTCAAGTACGGTCAACTACTTTCAGGCCGGAAGAAGCGGTAATCTTTTTAGGATCGAACGCTTCAGACCACCTGCCTTGACCACACTTACCGGAAGACTCTGATGCCCCTCAACTGCCAGGCATTTCATCCAACTTCCGGTTTCGTGAGCGCATCAAAACTGATGCGCTTTCTGTGTCTGGTTGCGGGGATAGGATTTGAACCTATGACCTTCGGGTTATGAGCCCGACGAGCTGCCAGACTGCTCCACCCCGCGTCTGAGCCAACAAGTATATCTGGTTATTTCCTCGCGAGTCAATCTTTTTGCATGCCATCCAGCTAGAAAAGGCCCAGTTGCCTCCCGCTTGGTGGAACTCGAAACAATGCGGTATCCAGCACAAAGCGCTCGCCGCTGGCCAGGCCCAGTCTTCTGCAGGCGATGGCGAAGCGTTTTGATATCAATTTGGACATAGGTCCCTGCCCATTCATGCGCTGATTGAAATCAGCATCGTAGTCACGACCTCCCCGCATGTCCTGAACGCGCGCCATCACATGGCCGGCCTTCAGTGGATAGTGCAGGCGCAACCAGTCACGGAACATTCCGCTGACCTCATGCGGAAGCCGAAGTACGACATAGCCGGCCATGCAGGCGCCCTTCTCCGCGGCAGCCTCCAGCACGCCTTCCAGATCATTGTCATTGACGAAAGGAATGACCGGTGCCATCAGCACACCGCAGGGAATACCAGCCTCAGACAGTCGTCCCAGGGTTTCCAGCCGCCGATGTGGCGCGGCGGCACGAGGCTCCATCCGGCGCGACAGGCCTGCATCCAGCGAGGTAATGGAGACGAATACATGTACGAGGTGCTCTGCCGACATCTTCGCAAGAATATCGATGTCACGCTGCACCAACGCGGATTTGGTCACGATCCCCACCGGATGGTGGTGCTCGGCCAGAACTTCGAGTATCGCTCGTGTAATGCGGTGCTCTCGCTCGACTGGCTGATAGGGATCCGTGTTCGCTCCCAAAGCGATGACTTCGCAGCGATATCCTGGACGCGCAAGTTCCCTGCGCAACAACTCCGCCGCGTTCTGCTTGCCAAACAGTCTCGTTTCAAAGTCCAGACCAGGCGACAGGTCGAGATAGGCGTGAGTCGGCCTGGCGTAGCAATAGACACAGCCGTGCTCGCAGCCCTGATAGGGATTGATGGACTGGCCGAAAGGCACATCGGGCGACTGATTACGCGAAATGATGGAACGTGCCTGTTGCAGCACGATGACGGTCCGCGGCCTCGCTGGCTCCTCGTCCCATTCATCCGGAGGAACATCGCGTTCGCGCGCACAGGCATCGAACCGCCCCGGGGAATTGTCAGCTGCACCTCGCCCCTTGATTGCCCCGGCTGGAGGAGACCTGGACCGCTTGTCCATCGTCAACGCCCGGGACGCCCTAGACCTGTCGCCTCTCCAGCAGCGCCTGCGCCAGCGTGCCAGAGTCTACATATTCGAGTTCGCCACCGACAGGCAAACCACGCGCGATGCGTGTCACCCTGATGTCACGGCCTTTGAGCAATTCACCGATGTAGTGCGCGGTCGCCTCACCCTCGTTGGTGAAATTGGTCGCCACCACCACTTCGCGAACGGCACCGTCGGACACCCGCCGCTGCAGCACATCCAGCCCAATGTCCCGGGGGCCTATGCCATCCAGCGGGGAAAGCCGTCCCATGAGTACAAAGTACAGCCCGTTGTAGGTCATGGTCTGCTCCAGCATGAGCTGGTCTGCAGGCGTCTCCACCACGCACAGCAGCGAGGCATCCCGCTTCGATGAGGCACAGACGCCACAGATCTCGGCTTCAGAAAAAGTGTTGCACAAGGAACAACGACGTATCGACTGGAGCGAGCGCCCCAGCGCTAGCCCCAGCCGCTCAGCCCCAGGACGGTCGTACTGCAACAGATGGTAGGCCATGCGCTGGGCCGCCTTTGGACCGACCCCGGGAAGGCAGCGCAGCGCTTCGATCAGTTCCTCGAGCGAGGAAGGGGATTTCAAGGAGCCGATGCCACTAGAACGGCAGCTTCATGCCGGGCGGCAGACCCATGCCAGAAGTGAAACCGGACATCTTCTCCTGCACCATCACCTCCACCTTGCGCACGGCGTCGTTCACCGCAGCTGCGACCAGGTCTTCGAGCATGTCACGGTCATCGGCGACCAGGGAGGGATCGATGGACACGCGCTTGACGTCATGCTTGCAGGTCATCACGACCTTGACCAATCCAGCCCCGGACTGCCCTTCAACCTCGACCGATGCAAGCTGCTCCTGCATCTTCTGCATGTTTTCCTGCATTTGCTGCGCCTGGCGCATCATTCCGGCAAGCTGCCCCTTGTTGATCATCATCTGCTCCGTAAGTTCTGCCCGGCGACCTGGCCAGGCTGGATGGAAGTTTCGACTATGGTGGCATCGAAGCGTTCGAGCATTTCCCGGACAAAGCCATCCTGGTTGATCGAAGCCACGGCCTGATCCTGGATGCTGTCACCACGCGTCTCACCCACAACGATTTCAATACGGATGGGCGTCCCGAAGTGTTCGGTCAGGGCGGCAACCAGCTTGTCCTGATAGGCCTTCTCACCAAGATGCCTGGCCGATGACGGAACCGCCAGTTCCATCAACCCGTCCTGGAACCGTCGCAGTTCGCTCTGCCTTGCCAGTTGTTGGGTGATGCCGCTGACCTTTAGCTGCCGTGCCAGCGCAGGCCAGTCACCATCGAATACAAGCGGCTTGCGTGAAGTCGCCCTGGCCGGCGGCGGCGCTACCGCAACCGGCGCCACGGAGGCAGGTATCCGGACCAGCCCGGCTGAGCTGTCCATAGCCGGCCCTGCCGGACGCCGCGTCGCCGCTGCCGGAGCAACTGCCGCAGCCATGGCGGCCTGCCGGGGGGCTCGTGCCCCCTCAGAAGGCACACCACCAGCAGGCCCCGCAGCCCCTTCCACTGTCGGCCGGAAAGCCAGCATGCGCAGTAGCGCCATGGAGAAGCCGGCGTAATCGTCGGGCGCCAATGGCAGATCCTGCCGGCCGTGAATCGCGATCTGATAGTTGAGTTGCACATCCTCGGGAGAAAAGGCTTGTGCCAGCCTGCTTATGCGTGTCACATCGACCCGCGCGGCTACCCCGGCCAGCGCCCCGGGTGCGGTCTGCGCCAGCGCAATCAGGTGCAACAGCCCGGCAAGCTCCTGCAGCGCACTGTCAAACGAAACGCTTCGGGTATCCATGTCCGTCGCCACCGCAAGCACAGCCGGGGCATCACAAGCCGCGATCGCCTCCAGGATGGCGTAGAGAAAACTGTCATCCACGGTGCCGAGCATGGCCCGCACTGCCGCTTCGGTGACCTCACCACCCGAATAGGCTATGGCCTGGTCGAGCAGTGACTGGGCGTCGCGCATGCTGCCGCGACCGGCATTGGCGATGAGCCGGAGCGCCCCCTCTTCACTCTTCACCTCTTCAACAACCAGCATGCGCCCCAGCTGGGCAGCGATCTCGGCGGCCGGAAGCTGCTTCAGGTTGAACTGCAGACAGCGCGAGAGCACGGTGACCGGCACTTTCTGCGGATCCGTGGTCGCCAGAATGAACAGGATGTGCGCCGGCGGCTCTTCCAGCGTCTTCAGCATGGCGTTGAACGCGTGATTGGAGAGCTGGTGCACTTCATCGATCATGTAGACCTTGTAGCGGCCCGAGCTGGGTGCATAGGCAGCCCGTTCCAGCAGGTCCACCATCTCGTCCACACCCCGGTAGGATGCCGCGTCCATCTCGATGTAGTCGACGTAGCGCCCGCTGTCGATCTCCGTGCAGGCGGTGCACACGCCGCAAGGCCGGGCAGTGATGCCGGTTTCACAGTTGAGCGACTTGGCCAGGATGCGCGATATCGTGGTCTTGCCCACGCCGCGGGTGCCGGTGAACAGGTAAGCGTGATGCAGGCGGCCGGTTTCAAGCGCATGCGTAAGCGCCTTGACGACATGCTCCTGTCCCACCAGGGATTCGAAATTGCGGGGGCGCCACTTGCGGGCAAGAACCTGGTAGCTCATGGCGAAATTCTAGCACCCAAGTACTGCGCATCTCCGCCTGCGCGGGTCCGCCGCCAGCCCCTCAATTCAAGCCGGTGCGGGACGGCAGGAGGCAGGCTCGGGCGGCTTGTATGAGGGTGGCGAGCCTTACCCCCGGCACTTGCGGTGAATAGCTTTGGCTGCTTCCTTCCGGACCTGACCAGATTCACTACGCCGCAATGCGGGGAGGCCCGCCATTGAACTTTCAGTGATCGTTGGACGCGGTCATGCAAGCGTCCGAGTCCGGAGTTTATCAGCTTGCGGCCCACTGCCGGGCACTCCGTCCCGAATATCACGAGGGACCGCCGGGTTCGGGCTCCTTCAGCCCGAGCTTGATCAGCACGGCAATGGCCATCATGACCAGCCCCACCACCGCGAAACCGGTCTGGAGAGACACCCGTGCAAAGCCGGCCGCAGCCATAGGCCCCACCATGAAGGCAATCGCCTGGGCACTGCTGGCCAGGCCGAAGGCGGTGCCCCGGCGTCCCCGACTCACGTTCAAGGCAATCAGCGTGTTCGTCGCCGGCATCATCGCCGCGTTCAGCAGCGATATGACGGTGAACCACAATATGAAACCAGCCACGCTGTCACTGCCGGCGAGCAGGAAATGGGTTGCCGCAAGCAAGACCGAGGCCCCGGCCAGCACCGTGCCGATGCGTTGCTGCTTCAGCGCCTTGCCGGCCATGGCCCAGATGCCCAGGGCACTGGCAACACCGCCAAATGCAAAGGCAATGCCGGTCACATGCGTGGCATCCCCGCCCACCAACCCCTGCAGCACAATCGAGGTCGACACCAGGCGAAAGGCCGTGATGGCAAACAGGATGAAATAGAGGAAGGTCGCGAGCAACAACTGGAAGTGCAGGCGGAAGGGCTCGAGCGGTTCAGCGGCCACCGCCTGCAAGCCACCCTTGGGTGAGCGGCGCTGCATGTCCCCTGGCACATGACGCCACACCAGGCTGGCCACCAGCACCACGGCCAGACCGGAGCCGAGGATGGCGCCACGATAGCCGAAGGCCAGCACAAGAATGGCCCCGAGCATGGGACCGATCGCCGTGCCGAGATACTGACTGGCGGTGACCAGGCTGAGCGCACTCTTGATCCTGCCATCGGGCACGGTGACACTGGTCAGCGCCACCGCCGCCGGCACAAACCCGGAGAGCAGGCCGTGCAGTCCCAGCGCGATGCACAACTGCCAGGGGGCGCCGATCACCCCCACGATGAAACTGGTCAGTGCTGCCGAATACAGGGCGCGGACGAACATCTGCTTGCGACCATGACGGTCGGCAAGCACACCCCAGACAGGTCCGGATACCAGACGGGCAAGCCCCTGCGCAGCCTGTCCCATCGCCACCCAGAATATGGCGTCAGCCTCGTTCGCTGCACCCACGTAGAGCATGTAGAGCGGCAGAAAGGGAAACCACAGGGTCACCGCAGCGTTGGTGACCCCGGTGCCCAGTGCAATCAGCCAGACCGCGCGCTTCTGGACGGCTTCAGCATGGACAAGCGTCTCACCCACGCCGCACTCCAGCGGGCTTTCCCGGCCGATCGGGGCAGGCCGGAGAACGCCGATCCGGCATTCAGGCGGTTTTGGGCTGGATGCTGAGCGGCGTCATGCTGTCAGGCAACACCCGCCCCATGCGAGCGCGATGCCCGAGATGGTGGCCGAGTTTGGCGCCCGACAATTCGAGCGTCTTTTGCTTGCCGCCCCGCCCTTCGCCGGTCACCACCAGCGCGTTGCCCGCATACACGGCAACCGCACGCAGGCTTTCACCCTTCTCCAGCCCCATGATGATGACCCCGCGCCCGCGCGCCATGGCCTTCATCTCGGCAATGTCGAATACCAGCAGGCGACTGCGCTCGGCGGCCGCAGCCACCCGCAGTCCACCCTTGCCGGCATCGTCAAAAACCGACGGGGCCAGCGGCGTTTCACCCTCGGCAATGCTCATGAACTCACGCCCGGCCTTGCGGTTGGACACCATGTCTCCGATGGTGCACAGGAAACCGTAGCCGCCACTGGAGGCGACCAGCACCCGTGTTTCCGGCTTGCCCACGACGCAGTACTTGATCTTCGCACCGCTCTGAAGCTCGACCAGGGAGGAGGATGGCGCCCCGTCACCGCGGCCTGGCGGCAGATCACCCGCATACACCGTATAGGCGCGCCCCATGGAATCGAGCAGGATCACCGGATCAACCGTCCGGCATCGCAGCAGCGACTGCAGACTGTCGCCCTCCTTGAATGACAGCGTGGAGCCTTCCACTTCCCAGCCCTGGCGGGACCGCACCCAGCCATTCTTCGAGAAGATCACCGTTACCGGCTCGTCGATGACCGGGGTTTCCACCACGGCCTTCTCCGACTCCTCGATCATGGTGCGGCGCTTGTCGCCAAAGCTTTTCACATCGGCTTCGATTTCGGCGATGACGAGGTCCTCCAGCGTCTTGCGGCTGTCGAGCACCTTCTCCAGACCTTTCTGCTCCTTGCGCAGTTCGGCCAGTTCCTGCTCCACCTTGATGTGCTCCAACTTGGCCAACTGGCGCAGGCGAATCTCCAGGATGTCCTCGGCCTGACGCTCCGTCAGCTTGAAGGCGCTGATCAGGTCGGCCTTCGGATCGTCCGCGGCCCGGATGATCTTGATCACCTGGTCGACATTCAGGAGGACCAGCAGCCGCCCCTCCAGGACGTGGATGCGGTCGAGCACCTTGTCCAGGCGGAAACGCGTGCGCCGCTTCACCGTGCGGAAGCGAAACTCCAGCCACTCGGTAAGCACGCTCTTCAGGTTCTTGCCCATTGGCCGGCCATCCAGGCCGACCATCACCATATTGATGGATGAGTTGGTTTCCATGCTGGTCTTGGCCAGCAGCAGCTTGACGAATTCGTCCTCGCCCACGCGCGAGGAACGCGGCTCGAACACCAGCCGCACCGGGTGGGTACGATCGGACTCGTCACGCGCCTTCTCCAGCAGGGAAAGCATCAGCTGCTTCTCGCGCTGCTGCTCCACCGACAGGGATTTCTTGCCAGACTTGGGCTGGGGATTGGTGATCGCCTCGATCTCTTCGAGCACCTTGCGCGAGGACGTGCCCGGGGGCAGTTCGTGCACCACCATCTGCCACTGGCCGCGCGCCAGGCGCTCGATGGTCCAGCGTGCCCGCACCCGCACCGAGCCACGGCCGCTGGCATAGGCTTCGCGCATTTCGGCACGCGGCGTGATGATCTGCCCGCCGCCCGGAAAATCCGGCCCCTTGATGTACTTCATGATGCCGGCCATGCTCAGTTCCGGATCCCGGATCAGCGCAATCGCGGCATTCGCGACTTCAGTCAGGTTGTGGCTGGGCACCTCAGTGGCCATGCCCACGGCAATGCCGGATGCACCATTGAGCAGCGCCACCGGCAGCCGCGCCGGCAGCACCTGTGGCTCCAACATGCTGCCGTCGTAGTTGGCAATGAAGTCCACGGTCCCGCTGTCCAGTTCGGCCAGCAACACATCGGCAAACTTGGTCAGCCGCGCTTCCGTATAGCGCATGGCCGCCGGCTCGTCGCCATCGCGCGAGCCGAAATTGCCCTCGCCATCCACCAGCGGATAGCGCAGCGTGAAGTTCTGGGCAATGCGCACCAGCGCGTCATACACCGAGGCATCACCGTGTGGGTGGAACTTGCCCAGCACGTCACCGACCACGCGCGCGGATTTCTTGCGCGGCGTACCGGCCTTGCCCCCCATCTCCCACATGGCGTAGAGGATGCGCGACTGCACCGGCTTCTGGCCGTCGGCAACCCGCGGCAGCGCGCGGTCCTTGACCGTGGCAATGGCGTACTGCAGATACTGGGTGGCGGCATATCGGCCGAGCGGCAGCGCGTCGCCGAATTCTCCGGACATCGGTGCGAACCGCGAAGGCGGCGCCCCGCCCTCCCCGCCTGACGATGCGACAGGCACGCTCACCACCGGCTGCGCCGGATCCGGTGCAGCCGGCCCCGACGAACCCTCACCAAACAAGTCGTTCTGGTTACCCATGATAATAATTCGTCTGCTTACTCTTTAGCGACGGAATATTCCGTCTGAAATTGATCATATTTATCACCACACCGACGAAGTCTCCAGTATGGCTCATGAAATGTCCGCGTCCACCAGATTGCCGTAGGTTTCCATCCACTCGCGGCGCTGCGAGGCATTTTCCTTGGCCATCATCATTTCGAACACGCCGGCATCGGTTTCCTTCGGCCCGACGCCATCGGCCTCCACACCCACCGGCAACATGCGCCGCGTGTCCGGGTTCAGCGTGGTCTCCCAGAGTTGCTCCGGACTCATCTCGCCCAGGCCCTTGAAGCGGCTGACCGTCCAGCTGCCTTCGCGCACGCCCTCGTCGGCGAGCTTGGCCTGCATGGCATCCAGCTCCGCCAGATCCAGCGCATACAGCTTGCGTGCCGGACGGCCCTTGCCAGCACCGGGCACATCAATGCGGAACAAAGGCGGTTGAGCCACATACACCCGGCTGGCCGCGATGAGCTTGGGGAAATGCCGGAAGAACAGCGTCAGCAGCAGCACCTGGATGTGAGAGCCGTCCACATCGGCATCCGCCAGGATGACGATCTTGTGATAGCGCAGCCCCGAGAGGTCGGCATTGTCAGTGGCACGATGCGGGTCCACACCGATGGCCAGCGAGATGGCCTCGATTTCCTTGTTGGCAAACAGCGTCTCTGGCTGGTCCTGCCAGGTGTTCTTCGGCTTGCCTTTCAGCGGCAGCACCGCCTGGAACTCCTTGTCCCGCGCCTGCTTGGCAGAACCGCCGGCCGAATCCCCTTCGACGATGAAGAGCTCATTGCGCTCCGGGTCATCCGAGGCGCAGTCCGTGAGCTTTCCAGGCAGCACCGCCACCCCGCTCGACTTGCGGCGCTCCACTTTCTGCGCGGCACGGGTACGAGCCAGCGCCTGGCGTATGCAAAGTTCGGCGATGCGCTTGCCCTCGTCGACGTGCTGGGACAACCACAGTTCGAAGGGATCGCGCACCATCTGCGACACCAGCTTCACGGCATCGCGGGAGATCAGCTCGTTCTTCACCTGGCCCTTGAACTGCGGATCCAGCATCTTCACAGCCAAAACATAGGAGGCACGCGACCAGACGTCTTCCGGCACCAGTTTCAGGCCGCGCTGCCCCATCTCGTGGTGCTCGATGAAATTGCGGATCGCCGCATACACGCCCTCGCGCAGGCCGGCCACGTGCGTGCCGCCATGCCGCGTCGGAATCATGTTGACGTAGGACTCGGCCACCACCTCGCCTTCCGAGATCCAGGCCAGCGCCCACAGTGCGCCTTCACCTTCGGCAAAGTTGTCCGACTCCGACTGCGCCGTGATGTAGCGCTCGCCGAGGAAACTCTCGGCCACCGGCGCCAGACCGACAATGGCTTCGCGAAAATAGCCCTTCACACCTTCCGGGAAATGCCAGGTCTGCATCTCCGTTCGGCCGCCCTTCTCGATCCCCAGGCTGAAACACACCCCGGGCAGCAACATGGCCTTGGCCCGTATCAGGGCGGCGATGTCCGCCGCAACGATTTTGGGGGAATCAAAATACTTCGGATCGGGCCAGAAACGGATCATCGTGCCGGATTCCCGCGGCCCGATACTACTCACCTTCTTCAGCGGCTCCTTGAGTGCGCCGTTGTCGCCGAACACCAGGCGGTGATGGGCGCCGTCCCGCTTGACCTCGACTTCCAGGCGAGTGGACAAGGCGTTCGGGACACACACCCCCACTCCGTGCAGGCCACCGGCGATGCGGTAGACCGACTCCTTGTCGGTCTTGCGGAACTTGCCCCCGGAATGCAGCGTGGTGAAGATGACCTGCACCGCAGGCATCTTCTTCTTGGGATGAATGTCGACCGGGATGCCACGCCCGTCATCCTCGACCGAGGCCGAGCCATCCTCGTACAGCACCACCGTGACATTCTTGGCGAAGCCGGCCAGGCCCTCGTCCGAAGCGTTGTCGATGATCTCGACCAGCGCATGGTTGGGGTTGACCGGGTCGGTGTACATGCCCGGACGGTGCAGGATGGGCGACAGATCCTCGAGGATCTCGATATCCTCTGCGCTGTAACCCCTAGATTTTGTTGCCATTGTCTGATGTGCCGCTATAGGTTGGGTGCATAACCGGAAGGGCGATGATAACCGCGATCAGGCCGCGCACGCACCTTCGGAACTGGATCTGCATGCAAGCCCTTGATTTGAAGAAACCTTCAGGCACCACCGTGCTTGCTGGCCAGAAAGGCGGCATCCTCGACCACCTTCATGGGACTGCCGCCCCAGAGCAATGACGCATAAAACGGCTCCACCAGCTTCGTGCCCACCAGGGAGCGCCACTGGTATTGATTGAGCATCACGATAGTGCCCGTCATTCCCATGTCGCCGATCAGCGTAAAGGTGGCCTGCAGAACCTCCTTGCCCGGCGGCTTGTCCCAGGTCGCCTCCTCGATGCGGGCGAGACTGCGCGGCACCTCACCTGGCAATACCGAATAGGAGCCCAGACATCCGTCGATGCTGCGCAGGGAACAGGCCAGTCGCTGGGCACGGGCTTGCATGAAAGGCTCCTGGCAACGGGCAATCGGGCCATTCTACGCCGGGCCGCAGAAAGCCTTTCCCACGCCGTTCTGCACCCACAAACCACTGACCACCATCGAGCTCAGCAGCACTCCCGAGTGCCTTCCTGCTGAAGCCCCTTGAAAGCTTTGTCACGCGCATCGAGAGAAGCTGGTCCGTGAAGCCAAACTCGACCTGTCCCAGGCTGGCAGCTGATCCTGCAGCGTCTCGCCACAGACAAAGTCAACGGCCCGGGACAGAAGAGGCCCCGGGCCGTTGTCATTTGAAGCTGCCGGACTACAGCGGCTTGAGCGGGATAGGCTCGCCTTCGGGCAGGGCCTTTCTGTCCACGTTGAGGATGAAGGCGACCATGGTGTAGTAGCCACAGGCGGCAATCAGGTCGACGACGCCGGGCTCGCCAAACTGCTTGATGCCCCGTTCGTAGGTGGCATCGCTCAGCCCGCCGGACTTGTGCAATTCGGTGCACAGGTCATAGACCATGGCTTCGTCGTCGGCCATCCCGGCCGGACGGCGGCCCTCGGCGAGGTCGTCGGCGATGGCCGGATTGAGGCCTTCCTTGACCGCCAGGCGCCGGTGGGCAAACCACTCATATTGCGAAGTCCACTGGCGCGCCGTGATGATGATGGCGAATTCCATGAGACGCTGCGGCAGCGTGCTGCCGAAACGGATATAGGCGCCCAATGCCTGGGCGCGGTCGGCCAGATCCGGGCAACGCAACAGCGCGTTGAACGGGCCGCGTACCCCGCCGCGCGGGCCATCGGCAATGCTGCGATAAACCTTGCGCTGGGCCTCGCTCATGTCACCGTCTGTCAGTTCCTTGAAACGCACTTTTCTCCCCCTATGGCGTGTGGAAATGGATGAACCCCTGTCTTCACGCGAGTGTAGCAGCGACCGGACCGTGAATTGCAGGCGGCACTTCACCGCCTTTGCGGCCCGTGCCCGGTCGTGGCATCATCGCCCGGCCATGACCCGTGCAACCGCCCGGGCCCCGCACAGGAACACACGAGGAGGAGACCACATGAAGATCCTGTTTTTCGACGACTACAAGCTCGGGGTACTGAAGGGCGACAGCGTGGTGGATGTGTCCGCCATCGTCAGCAGCATTCCCAAACTGGGACCGCATGACGTGATCAACGGGTTGATCGAGCGCTGGGACGAGTTCCGCAAGCCGATCGAGGCCGCAGTGGCTGCCGGCAAAGGCGTGCCCCTGTCCAGCGTGCGCCTCCGCGCACCGCTGCCGCGTCCGGTCAATATCGACTGCATGGCTGTCAACTACATGGAGGACGGCACCAAGAGCGAGCCCTCCCCCATCAATGCCTTCAACAAGGCACCCAGTTCCATCATCGGGCCCGGCGAAACCATGGTGTTTCCGGATGCGCCGGCCTCCAGCTTCGAAGGCGAAGCGGAAATTGCCGTGATCATCGGCAAGCGTGCCAGCAACGTGAAGCCGGAAGATGCCATGAAGCATGTCTTCGGCTACATCAACTTCATCGACGGCTCTGCCCGCGGCCTGCCGCCTGCCGGCAACGTCTTCTTCCAGATGAAGTCGCGCGACACCTTCGCCCCGATCGGCCCCTACATCGTCACCGCCGACGAGATTGCCGATCCGCACAAGCTGCAGGTCAAGCTGTGGGTCAACGGCCGCCTGACGCAGAACTACAACACCAGCGACATGGCACACAACATCCCCAAGTGCATCGCCTGGGTGTCGGCCATCCATACGCTGAACCCCGGCGACATCCTCGCCATGGGCACCAACCACCGCGGGCTCTCCAGCTTCCAGGACGGCGACAAGATCGAACTGGAAGTGGACGGCCTCGGGCGGCTGCATTTCTTCTGCAAGGACGACCTCAAGCGCACCTGGGCGCGCGAAACCCGCCTGGAGCGTGTCGAAAAGGGCCTGCCGGGCAATTCCCAGCAACTGACGGGCAAGTACGCCAAGCCCTGAAGCCTGCAATCGGGGGGACGGTTGATCACAATCAGCCCCTTTTCCAAATGATCGCGCAGGTTACCACCTGTAATTGATCATAATGAGCAACGGCCCGCCGGTATCCCGGCGGGCCGTTGCTCATTATGGATGTGTGCGGGTATCGACTAGCTTGCCGCAGCCACCCGCGCCAGTTCCTCCTTGGCAGCCTGTTCGACAGCGGTGCCCTTGAAGAAATCCGGATTCATCTTCCCGTGCAGCTGCACGATGTTGGAGAAGGTGAAATCGCGGAAATCCTGCTCGGTGAGGTGGCCGTGCTCCAGCGCCTCATACACCTCCGGCACCACTTCATCGATATGGTGCACATCCCAATGGCCGATGTCCGAGCTGAACATGGCCTTGAGGCGCACCTTCAGCCTGGGATCGAAGGCGAACATGGTGGTGGGATCGTCCGCCTCGCAACCGAAATAGAAGTTGCGGCTGTACAGTTCGCGGATCTCGCGCTTGCTGGCGATGGGCCCGAGGTGGGCGAAGTCGTCGTAATGCTCCTTCTCCCGCTCGCTGAGGTACTGCGGGTCGGCATCGAACTTGTTCCACTCGATGCTGCGGAAGATTTCATCGACCTTGTCCTTCATGTGCGGGCCACCGTACTGCTCGATCAGCTTGCGCAACTCGCCCAGATCGAGATTCGAGGGACGCAGATTGGCCTGCATGGCCGGCCAGTTGCGCTTCTCCCAATGCCCCTGCAGATCGCAGCACAGCGAGGTGCCCCAGCCCATGCCGCCTTCGAGGAAGGCAAAGTTGAGTTCGGGAAAACGCTTCACCACCCCGCCCAGGAACACCGCCTTGGCGAAGGTGTGGTTGCCATTGGCGAAATGGTCGATGTGGTTGTAGACATCATTGGACCAGGACATGCGATCCACCCAGTCCCGGCTGCCGCCGTGGGCGGTGACGGCGATGCCGGTGTCCATGAAGGCCTGCCAGAGGGGATCATAGTCATACTGGTTGTCCAGGCCCAGCGCCTCGATGTAGTACGGCAGGCGCTCGGGCTTGAGATAGTAGGCCGACTGGGTCGCTGCATCATCGGAGTTGCCGCCCTGGAAGGCGGGAATGGTGCGCGGGAAGGCGCCCACGATCATGACCGCGCGGATGCCCAGCTCCTTCTTGATGAAATGCAGCTCGTCGATGGCCTCCTTCGGCGTCAGCGGTGCCACCACGCCCACGGGGCAGAAGCGGTCCTCGTGGCCGGCAAAGTAATCGCGCGCCATGATGTTGTAGGCGCGCACCACGGCCTTGCGCATGTCCTCACCGGGCGTACGGTGGATGTTCAAGCCGATCGACGGATACATCATGGCGAAATCGATGCCAAGGTCATCCATGCGCGTGCGCAGCAGATTGGGCATCATGATGGCGGCCCGATCCTGCGTATGGGTGGGACTCAGCCACCAGGCCGCCCGGCGGATGCGCTGCTGGCGGCGTTGCTCATCGGTGGCGTCATACCATTTGCGATGGCCCTTGCTGAATTTCGCATAGGCGGCCGCCATGTCCGGCCCGGCGACCTGTCTCACGTACTCCAGCAGCACCGGCATCGACTCCACCCAGTGGCCGTCGCCATCGACAATGGGATGGTTGAACCTGGCTCGTATCCTCCGCCCTTCGGATGTCATCGCGTCCTCCTCGTTTGTGTCCATCTGTTTTCCAGTCGCAAGGTGCAGTGCAGCCACGCCGACTGCTGCCACTGGCATTCACCACGTCGCCAGGTGGCCTGCGGCGATCTTATCATCGGGACTTCCGCCCCTGGCTTGCAGAAAATTTCTCTGCCTCGGCTGCATGGGACTACACTCGTATCCATGCGGACAAGCCTGCCGTCACACTGAACATGCCGTTCATTCCCCGACCGAAACGCCAAGGCAGACATCATCTGACACTGGCATTGACACTCGCCAGCCTGCTGTTCTGCAGCGCTGCAGATACAGCGACCGGCATGCGGATTTATGTTCTCCCCGCCGGTGAACCTCCGAGCATGGCCGTTCCATTGCCTCGCGGCGCACTGCCTGATACTCGCATAGGCCATGGCCGAAACGACATCAGCCGTGCCTGGCTCATATCACCGAGCAGACGGCTTTCGGGGGGCAGACTCGGCGACAATCTGGAGGCAACAGCCGTCAGCGTGACGGGCCGGGACCAGCTTGAATACCGATATGAACTCCCGGAGGACTCCGCTTTCGAGGACCTGCTGCCGCGCGTGCACGACATCAATGGCGACGGCCTGGATGAGATCATCCTGGTCCGCAGCCGCCGGGAGACCGGATCTTCCCTGTTGATTCTGGGAATCCGGGAAGGCAGGTTGCAGCCCATCGCCGAATCCCCGCCATTGCTCGCGCGTGAGCAATGGATCAATCCGATCGGTATCGCAGACGTCGATGGGGACGGAAAACCGGAACTGCTGGCCGTGCACTCGCCGCACGGCAACGGCGTGCTCATGGAGTACCGACTCGAGGGGAACCGCCTGATCCCGATGCACAGCATCGACGGCGTTTCCAACCACGTTTTCGGTTCCCGAAACCAGGGTATGGCCGCGCTCATGGATGCCGATGGCGATGGCATCGCCGACGTATTGATTCCCTCCTCCGACCGGCGTCAGCTACGCGCCATCAGCTTCAACTCCGGGGTTCCGCTCGAATTTGCGCGCATCACCCTGCCCGGTCCCGCCATGGGCGACTTCGAAGTTGCCGCCCCGGATATCCTCATCGTCCCGCTGGAAGATGGTCGCAAAGTGCGCATCGATTGGCGCTGATCGATGGCCTGCCATCCTGCTTGCTGATCCGACCCGGACTCCGGGGATACCCGCCCCCCGCGCTGCGGGTGCCTCATTTCAGGCATGATGCCGGCTCTGACAGACCCGCACGCAGGAGGAGCAGGCATGAGTGCCGTACTGGAACAATCCGTCGAAGCCGCGATCGAACAAGCCGGTATCAACGCAAGCCGCATCCTCGCCAGCCACGTTGCGGGCAAGACCTACAATACGGTGCCCGAAGCCGTCGTGCATGCCTTCCAGCGCACGCTTCTCGATTTCCTCGCCTGTGCAATCTCCGGCGCCGCCATGCCCGTATCCAGGGCGCTGCTCGGCTACTACCGCGAAAGCGATACCACGCGGATCGCCGCCGTCATCGGCGAGGGCACCAGGCTCTCGGCGCCCAATGCTGCACTGGTCACCGGCGCCAACACCCATGGCCTGGACTTTGACGACGGCTACACCCAGGGATCGGCCCACCCCGGCGGCGTCATCTACCCCGCCGTGCTGTCGCTGGCCCAGCAGCATGGATCAACGCCTGCAGACATTCAGCGCGCCGTGATTGCCGGCTACGACGTGATGCTGCGCATCGCCGGCGCCATGCATCCCTCGACGGCGCGGCGCGGTTTCCACAACACCCCGCTGGCCGGGGTGTTCGGGGCAGCGGCGGCCTGCGCCAGCCTGCTCAGACTCGATGAAGCCGGCACCCTGCATGCGCTGGGCATGGCGGGCAGCTTCTCCTCAGGCATACGGGAGTACCTGGACGAAGGCGCCGAGATCAAGCGCATCCATCCGGGCAAGGCCGCGCGTGACGGCCTGCTGTGCGCGGAATTTGCCCGCCACGGCATCACCGGCCCCAGCCGCATCCTGGAAGGGACCAACGGCTTCTTCCGGACCCATGTGGATGGACCGGTCAAGTGGGGCAACCTGCTGGAAGACCTGGGGCAGCGCTACGAGATCGCCACGGCCTACTTCAAACCCTACCCCTGCTGCCGCCACTACCAGTCCATCATCGACGGCATCAAGGATCTGCGTGCCGAGCACCGCTTCCAGCCCGCGGACGTCGAGCACATTGACCTCGGGCTGTATGCCGTGGGCGCCCAGGGCCACGACCACCAGCACGTGGAATCACTGCTCGAGGCGCAGATGAGCGCCCCCTGCGCCGCCGCCCTGGCCGTGGTCATGGGTGATGTGTCAGCGCCCATGTTCCTTCCGCAGACTCTGGAGCGCGAAGACGTGAAGGCGCTGATGCTCAGAACCACGACCCGAGTGGACGACGAATGTGAACGCATCTACCCCGGCGTGCGCTCCGGCCATGTGGCCATTGGGCTGCGCGATGGCCGCAGAATCGAGAAACGCGTGATCGACCCCAAGGGCGAAAAGAAGAATCCGATGAGTGATCGTGACCTGGAGGAAAAGCTCATCGCCAACTGCGAGCCCCTCATCGGCCGGCAGCGCTGCGACCAGTTGATCAGCCAGGTCTGGGCCTTCGGCCAGCTGACGGACGCATCGATCTTCTATCGCTGGCCCTGAATGGAGGTCCCGCCGGCAGCTGCAGCCCTGCTGCTGCGACGCTGCGCGGCGGCAGCGCGCCTCGAGTGCACCAGTTCGATCAGCTCGGGAATGTCGGTCATGTTGGCCCCGCTCTCGCGCATCACCACTGCAGGGTCCCGGTTCAATTCTTCGGGGGTACGCAATTCGCGAGGCTTGGCCTGGGCCTCCAGGTGAGCCCCAATGTGGCGCGACCGCGCCACCACGCGCATGCCGAACTCGCACTGCTGCGCGTCGTAACGCGCGAGTGCCGCCGCAACGTCATTGTCGTGGGCTTCAAGTTCGTCGGCCAGACACTCTGCATCCAGCGCTGCCTTGGTGACCCCCATCCCCACATGCGGCCTCGCCACAAATGCCGCGTCACCCAACAGCAGCACCCGTCCACTCACCAGGCTGGGTGGCGCCAGGTCGAAAATGGCCTGAAAGAAAGGCTGGCTGATGCGCTCAACCACCTCGGCGCATTGCGGCGCCATCACCTTGCGTGCAAGGCCGCGCATTTCCGCAATCACTTCAGGCCTGATCAGGGGTGGGGCAATGCTCGTGCCATGGCAATGGCCGGTTGCATCGGTGCATATG
>CAIPGJ010000572.1 GCA_903864555.1 uncultured Pseudomonadota bacterium
CTCCTCGAAGGACAGCAGTTCGGTGTGGTACTTCAGCGTTGCTTCGCCGGAACGGCGGGCGAAGCGCTGCATCACCGGATCGAAGAAGGTCTGCGGGCAGCGCTCGCGGTGCGTCGGGCTTTGCGGTAGCGGCGGCGCCTTGGAACAGGGCGGCGAAGGCTCGCGACCGAGCTCATAGCCATTGTGCAGGGCGGTCACCCAGGCATAGTCCTGCGAGTAGTCGCGATTGAAACCGGCCGCTTCCACCCAGGGCACGATGCCCCAGCGACGGCAGAACTCCATGATGCGCGCATGCACCGTGTCCATTTTCGGCTGCACGATGACGCCATCGGTCTTCTCGATCAGCACGCTCTTCACGCCACGCATACCGAGGTCGCCGGCCACGCCCAGGCCGACCGGCCCCCCGCCCACCACCAGCACGGGTGTCTTCATTGCTTCTCCCTGATTGATTGTTGTTATGGATGCAGGCCCGGGCCTGCCGATGCGCCCCTGCGAGAGCCCAGAAGGGGACCATGCCCCCTTCTCCTTCAGCAGGCGCTAGAACTTGCCGCGGAAGCGCGTCTCCGCATCGTGCATCTCGCCGCCGGGCGAACCGTGGTGCAGCCAGCGCAGCCTTTCCAGCAGGATTTCGTCCGAGGCCTGCAGCAGGAATGCCTCGCCACTGGCACGCCACTCCACATCGCTCCAGGGCGGAATGACGAACACGTCGCCGCGCTCCCAGGCCATGGTTTTTCCCTCGCAGAGGGCCGTGCCGCTGCCCTGGTGCACGGCATAGATGCGGCTGGCGGTGGTGCGAGCCTCGCTGAACTGGGTGGCCGGCTTGAAGTGACGCCATTTCAGTCGGATGGTGTCCAGGAAAGGCGGCCCGAGCGTCACTTCACGCACACCCGGGGCGGCCTCCGGTTGCTGCGTCACTTTCTTGCCCCACACGGCAAACGGAAAGCGGAAGGGAGAATCGGCGGCCACCTCATTCGATTCCTGCACGAACCTGTCCGGCAACTGCTGGAAGAACATCGGCCCCAGCAGGTGGGTCAGCGGCGCATCGAGGAAATCGATCCAGTAGGCATTGTCCGGGCCCTTGTTGTCATGGCCATGCCAGGCCCAGTTGGGCGTGAGCAGCACATCGCCGGGTTGCATGGGCACCAGCTTGCCCTCGACCACCGTGTAGGTGTCCTGCTTCGATTCGAGGATGAAGCGCATGGCATTGGGCGTGTGGCGATGGCTGCGTGCCGTCTCGTGGCCCTTGATCATCTGGTAGGCGGCGACGATGGTGGGCGCCGTGGCATAGGTGTTGCCGGGCACCGGATTGTTCATGATGAGGTTGCGTCGCTCGGCAAACTCCGTCTTCACGTACTTGGCCGCAGAATCCAGAGCGGCACGCGCAAGGCGGTAGGGCCAGTGCGCCGGGACGAAATGTTTCTTGGGCGTCGGATACATGGACGGTTCCGGCTTGTTCCAGCCCGGGCCCATGCCGGACTGTTCCAGAAGGGCGTAAAGCTCCTCCATGCTGGCTGCTGCGGCAAACTGATCGGGTGACATCGGCGACCTCCTTGCTGACCCCCGTTCTCGCGCGACGGGGCAATTGGTCAGACCATAAAAGGAAGCGGCCAGTGCAGGCTTGATGTAGGTCAAATGCAAAGGATGGAGCGCTGCACCATCAGGCTCGCGGGGCCATGGATGCGCTGGCGTCGTGGGCTCGGCGACAGAAAAGAGTTCCCCAGTCCCTGTGACTCAATCACCGGTGGGATGGCACGCCTGACAGGCCTGTGGCTTACCCCCTTGTCAATTTCCAGGGATGGTGCTGGCGGCGGGCCGGCGCAGGCCCGGGGTTTACCCCCTTGTCAAAGGGGGCCGACTCGGCGAAGCCGAGCGGGGGGATTTTGGCCAACCAGGCTGGTCTCAAG
>CAIPGJ010000573.1 GCA_903864555.1 uncultured Pseudomonadota bacterium
CGGAGGAGGCATAGCTGAGCGAACCCGGCTTGGCGCGGGCCATGGCGGTCAGGTCCTGCAGGGTTTTCACCGGCACGCTGCTGTTGACGGCCAGCACGAAGTCGGTCTTGCCCACCAGCGCCACCGGCTTGAAGTCACGCAGGGCATCGACCGGCTGATCCTTGTACACATGCGGATTAACCGCAAACTGCGCGCTCGCCGCCAGGATGAACACCGAGCCGTCGCCCGGGGCCTGGGCCACCTGGCGCAAGGCGATGAAGCCGGCCGCGCCGGGCTTGTGTTCGATGATCACCGGTCGGTCGAAAATCTCCCGCAGGCCCGGCTCCATGGCGCGCGACAGCAGGTCAGTCGCCCCGCCCGGGCCATAGGGCAGCACGATGGACAGGGGCTTGCCGGTCTGCGCCAGCGCAGATCCGGCGCCGGCGCCCAGGCACAGGCCCAGCCCTGTCGCCAACACCAGGCGTCTGACAACACCATGCTTCGTTGCGGATGCTGCAAGCTTGCTCGATGCGCTCATTGCGAATCTCCTGGCAGGAAAATGGAATTCAGGTTGGCGTGGCCATGACGGAAGGACATTAAACCCCGGACCGGTGCATGGCAAATCAATTCAGGTCTCGGTGGATGAAGCAGGCGGAAGTGGCGTTGCGGGGCGTTGCGAGTACGTGGCGTTGCGGGCAACGACACTGGATCCCCGCTTTCGCGGGGATGACGGTAAGGGGCGTGCGGAGGTAGGCAGCCCACCACGGGCCGCTGGTAAGCGGGAAAAAATGCATGCGGGCCGCGCGGGTGCATGGGTGCTCGGGGCCGCACGATCATTTGTCCGATCACCCCGCCACTTCCCTGACGATCAGCGAGCCATACTTGTCCACGATCGCCGTCTGCCCCGGCAACAGCAGCGTGGTGGCATCGAGCTGGGTGAGCACGGCGGGGCCGGCCACTTCCGCATCCACGCCGAGGCGCTCGCGGTGGTAGACCGGCGCCATCACCGGGCCTTCGGGCAGCGCCAGCAGCTGCTGGCCGGCGCGGGCCTGCTCCGCCGAGCCGCGCAGGGTGATCTCCGGCAGCTTCACCGCCGGCATCATGCCGATCGCATCGACACGCAGGGTGACGATCTCCACCGGCGCATCGCGCAGGGCGAAGGTGTAGAGCCGCTCGTGCATGTCGTGGAAGGCCTTCACCGTGGCCGCCAGTGCCGCAGGCGTCACCTCGCCGCCCGCCCAGGGGATGTCCAGCTCGAACCCCTGATCCTTGTAGCGCAGGCTGGCCTGCAGCAGCAGCTTGCGGTCCTTCGCGGCGACGTTCTCGTTGTCCAGCCAGGCCGCAGCCTGCCGACTTAGTTCGGCAAAGGTGTCGGACAGCGCCTTCAAATCGTAATGGCCGGCGCGTTGCAGGCAGGTGCGCGAGAACTCGGCGCGCAGGTTGGACACCAGCAACCCCAGTGCCGAGAGTACGCCCGGCGCCGGCGGAATCAGGATGGTGCGCGAGCCGATCAGGCGCGACAGCGTGCAGCCATGCAGCGGGCCGGCACCACCGAAGGGCACCAGCACGAAATCGCGCGGATCGAAGCCGCGCTCCACCGACACCACGCGCATGGTGCCCACCATGTTGTGGTCGAGCACGTCGAGGATGCCGCGCGCCGCCTGCTCCACGCTCAGACCCAGCGGCCTGGCGATGCGGTTCTCGATGGCATTGCGCGCGGCCGGCAGGTCGAGCTTGAAGGCACCGCCCAGCAATTCGGGCAGCAGGTGGCCGAGCACCAGATGCGCATCGGTCACCGTCGGCTCGACACCACCCCGGCGGTAACACACCGGGCCGGGCACTGCACCGGCGCTCTGCGGTCCCACCAGCAGGCCGCCGTCGGCGGTGGCGCGGGCGATCGAGCCGCCCCCCGCGCCGATGGTGAGGATATCGACGATGGGGATGGCCATCTTCCAGTCGCCCACCATGCCATTGGAGGTGAGCCGCGGTACACCGTCCTGAATCAGGCCGATGTCGGCCGAGGTGCCGCCGATGTCGATGGTGATGAGGTCGCGAAAGCC
>CAIPGJ010000574.1 GCA_903864555.1 uncultured Pseudomonadota bacterium
GATCCTGGGCCGCGTGAGCTTGCTGGCCGATGAAACCGTGCCTGCATTGCCCGATGACTACGCCGCCTGCGCCGGGCTGCTGCGCACCATCGTCAGGGAACATGGCGAATCGGTATTCGAAGCGCCGCACCGCTTCGACGATGCCACCTGGGTGGGCTTCCGCCTGGCAGAACTGCTGCCGCTGCCCATGGAGACGCGCCAGTCGCTGCTGGAAATGGACCAACCGCTGGAACGCCTTGCACTGCTCAAGGCCTTGCTGGAACGCGGCGGCATGCTGTCACGGGGGGCCGCTGAGTCAGATGGCTGAGCCAGGACAACCGCGCCCGACGCTCCGACCCGGGCCCGAAATCACGATGCCGATATAATCATATTCAAGACCTGCCCTGCTTCTTCATTGAATCAGTCCAATGATTGTTATCAAGCAAAAATTCAGATTCCAGGCTCATGACCTGCTCGATCAGGCTGCGCACCGGCTTCGGTACGGCAGCGTTGAGCGCCTCGGCCAGCGGCAGCCAGCGACCCTCGGCGGAACGCACGCCCTCGGCGGCCTGATCAGCCACCCGACACAGCATGGGCTGTATGGTCAGGGAGAAATGCGTGAACCCATGGCGCAGCAGCGGCAGGGCCTGCACCCCCTCCAGTCGCAGCCCCAGCACGCTGTGGCACCAGTCCCGCGCATCGATGCCCGGCTGCAATTCCGGAAAAGCCCATAGCCCACCCCAGATGCCGCTGGGCGGCCGCGCTTGCAGCCAGACCCGGCCGCCATGCAACAGGATGGGCATGGTGGTTTCGCGCCGGGGCACGGCACGCTTGGCCCTGGCACCCGGATAGTCGCTAACGGCATTCTCCTCTAGCGCCTTGCAGGTCGGTGCCACCGGGCAGCGGCCACACTCGGGCGTGCGCGTGCACAAGGTCGCCCCCAGGTCCATCAGCCCCTGGGTATAGGCTTCGATGCCCTCCCCCGGCAGCGCGGCTTCGGCGATCTGCCACAAGCGCCCGGCCACTTTGCTGTCGCCGGGAAAACCCGGCACGGCGTAGTGGCGTGCCAGCACCCGCTTCACATTGCCGTCGAGTATCGCCTCGCACAATCCATAGGCAAAGGCGGCAATCGCCGCAGCCGTCGAGCGGCCCACGCCGGGCAGGCTTTCCAGCTGGATGCGGTCGGCCGGAAAGCGGCCGTTGAATTCAGCCACGACCTGCTGCGCCGCCTTGTGCAGATTGCGCGCCCGGGAGTAGTAACCCAGGCCGCTCCACAATTGCAGCACCTCGTCCTGGTCGGCGGCGGCGAGGCTGGCCACATCGGGGAATCGATCCAGAAAGCGCAGGTAGTAGGGCAGCGCCGTCCCGACCTGGGTCTGCTGCAGCATGATCTCCGACAGCCAGATGCGATAGGCGTCGCGGGTGTTCTGCCAGGGCAGGTCGTGGCGGCCGTGGCTCCGCTGCCATTCGATGACGCGCCGGGCAAAGGACTGGTCCCCGGGAGCGGGGACAGCCATCGTGGCGCTAGTGGCGCTGACGCCGGCCTTGCGTTTGCGCGAGCCTGGCGCGGGGGGAACCACTGCCTTGCTCACCGCGCGAACAGGCCCTTCAGCCGCTCCTGGACCTGGCCTTTCACCTTCTCCTGTACCTGCTGCTTCACCGAGTCACTCACCATGGCGCCGATCTCGACCCGGTAAGCGAGTGCATCGAAGGGACCGCTGATGCGCACCGGCACCGTAAGCCCGGCCAGGCTGCCGGCATCCTTGCCACCCTGGCCAGCGGAGGTGTTGACGATGGCCGCCTTGGCGAGATAGTTCATGCGGCCCTCGCCGATGTCGAGGTCCCCGGCGCCGCCAATGCGGATGAATGGCGACTTCGCCGACAAGTCCTCGTTGTGCGCCA
>CAIPGJ010000575.1 GCA_903864555.1 uncultured Pseudomonadota bacterium
GCGGGGTCTAGAACTCGTTGAATCATGTGGGGAAATCAGCCGATTACGGGGGAAGCGTCTGGTATACTCATTTTCACATGAACCAAGGCCTTTCGCGCTGACTTTTCCGCCACCGGCCTGCCCTGAACCCTCATCCATGGCTGCAATCCCACCCTCTCCTTCGCGCAGCGCTCCCGAGTCCATCCTGGCATTGGCGCGCCAGGTGCTGCGCATCGAAGCCGATGCCGTGGCGGCACTGGCGCCCCGTTTGGGCGAGGACTTCCTTCGGGCGGTGGCACTCATCCTGGAATCCCGCGGACGCGTGGTCGTGTCCGGCATCGGCAAATCCGGACACGTCGGACGCAAGATTGCCTCGACCCTGGCGAGCACCGGCACCCCGGCCTTTTTCATGCATCCGGCTGAAGCCAGCCACGGCGACATCGGCATGGTGACTCACGAGGACATTTTCATCGCGCTGTCCAATTCCGGCGAAAGCGCCGAGCTGATCACCATCATTCCCGTCATCAAGCGCCAGGGCGCCAGGCTGATCGCCATCACCGGTGAGCCTGCCTCCAGCCTCGCGCGTGAAGCCGACGTCCATCTCGACGCCCATGTGGAACAGGAAGCCTGCCCCCTCGGACTCGCCCCGACCGCCAGCACCACCGCGGCCATCGCCCTGGGGGATGCCCTCGCCGTGGCCCTGCTCGATGCACGTGGCTTCAGCGCCGAGGATTTCGCGCGTTCCCACCCCGGCGGTGCGCTGGGGCGGCGACTGCTGACCCATGTGAAGGATGTCATGCGTTCAGGCGAGGACGTGCCCTTTGTCAGCGACGACGCCTCCTTCTCCGAGGCACTGATCGAGATGTCCCGCAAGCGCATGGGCATGACCGCGGTGGTGGATGCCGGGCAACGCGTCGTGGGCGTGTTCACCGACGGTGACCTGCGCCGGTCGCTGGAGCACATTTCGGACATACGCAATACCGGCATAGCCGGCTACATGACCAGGAATCCGCGAACCACCACCGGCGACAAGCTGGCAGTCGAGGCGGTCCAGATCATGGAGCAATACAAGGTGAACCAGATCCTCGTCGTCTCCGCTGATGGCCGGCTCACTGGCGCGCTGAACATGCATGACCTGTTCAGGGCGAAGGTGATATGAGCGCCGGGCCCCAGGACGCCGGACCACAGGAACGCGCACGCCAGGTTCGGCTGATGGTGTTCGACGTGGACGGCATCTTGACCGACGGACACCTGTACTTCACCAGCAGTGGCGAAGAAATGAAGGCCTTCCACACCCTCGACGGGCACGGCGTGAAGATGTTGCGCGAATGCGGCATTGAAGTGGCCCTGCTGACCGCCCGCCAGTCGCAGATCGTGGCACGTCGCGCCGCGGAGCTGGGCATCACCCGGGTCATCCAGGGCGCCTCCGACAAGCGCGCCGGTTTCGAATCGCTGCTGCAGGATTGCGGCGTGACGGCGGAACAGGCCGGTTATGCCGGTGACGACCTGTTGGACCTGCCGGTGCTGCTGCGCTGCGGCTTTGCCGCCACGGTGCCCCAGGCACCTGACGCGGTGCGCAGCCGCGTGCACTACATCAGCCGGGCCGGCAGCGGCAAGGGTGCGGTGCGCGAGATCTGCGAATACATCCTGAGCGCCCAGGGCCGCCTGGACCAGGTCATTGCGCCCTACCTCGTTCCGTGAAGATCCAGGCCTACAACATGCTCCCCGTGGTGATCATGCTCATCCTCGCCAGTCTCACGCTCTGGTTGCGACAGGCCGTGGAATTCCTGCCC
>CAIPGJ010000576.1 GCA_903864555.1 uncultured Pseudomonadota bacterium
GGCCGTGGATTTCCACGCCGTCGGCAAAACGCTGGGACATGAGGATTCCTTTTCGATGTGCTTTTGAATGAGAGACCGCAACGCGTAGCACAGGCTGCGGCATTCAGGCGATTGCGCCAGGCCGGTTGCAGGGTCTGGCAGGCATTCTAAGGACGGAAGATGCGATTGACATGAACGACAGGATGGCGGCGTTTCATAGTCCGGGATGTTCCGGATGATGAAATTCCGCTGGGCTGGCCGGGAACGAGCCCACCCGGCACCCCGCCCTCAGCCTTCGTCTTTGGCCCCGTCCTTCTCGAGTCCCAGTTCCTGGATCTTGCGCGTAATGGTATTGCGACCGATGCCCAGCAGTTTTGCCGCTTCGATGCGGCGGCCGCCGGTTGCCGCCAGTGCCTTGGAGATCAGTGTGCTTTCGAAGCTGCGCGTGAGTTCATCCATGATGACTGACTGCTTGCGCACCAGCATGCGGTCGGCTTCACGCCCCAGCGCTGCCAGCCAGTCGGCATCGGCCACCGATGCTGACTCCTGACGCAATTCGGCCGGCAGGTCGCCGATTTCGATGATCTGGGTGGGAGCCATCACGGTCAGCCAATGGCAGATGTTCTCGAGCTGGCGCACATTGCCGGGGAAATCCTGGGCCGCGAGGTAGTTCATCGCGGCATCGGACAAGCGCTTGGCTTCCACCCCAAGATCGCGCGAGGACTTGGCCAGGAAATGGCGTGCCAACAGGGAGATGTCGTCGCGGCGCTCCCTCAGCGAAGGCAGGCGCAGGCGGATCACATTGAGGCGGTGGTAAAGATCCTCGCGGAACAGACCCTCACGCACGCGTGCATCAAGGTCCTGGTGGGTAGCGGCTATCACGCGCACATTGGTACGCATGGGCTGGTGGCCGCCAACCCGATAGAAGGTGCCGTCGGAAAGCACGCGCAACAGGCGCGTCTGCAGGTCAGAGGGCATGTCGCCGATTTCGTCGAGGAACAGCGTGCCGCCCTCGGCTTGTTCGAAACGCCCGCGGCGCATGGCCTGCGCGCCGGTAAACGCACCACGCTCATGACCGAACAGCTCGGACTCGAGAAGATCCTTGGGCATGGCAGCCGTGTTGATGGCCACAAAGGGCTTGGTGGCACGCGGGCTGTGACGATGCAACGCGCGCGCCACCAACTCCTTGCCGCTGCCGGACTCGCCGGTGATCAGCACGGTGGCGGACGATTGTGCGAGCCGGCCGATGGCGCGAAACACTTCCTGCATCGAGGCGGCCTGGCCGAGAATTTCCGGCGAAACCAGTGTGGTCTCCTCCGTTTCATCTTCCCGCATCGATTCATCCAGGGCACGCCGGATGAGGTCCACCGCCTGATCAACATCGAAGGGCTTGGGCAGGTACTCGAATGCCCCTCCCTGGAAAGCCGCCACGGCGGACTCCAGGTCGGAATAAGCCGTCATGATGATGACCGGCAGGGCCGGATGACGCTGCTTCACTTCACGCAGCAGTTCCAGGCCGGAGGTGCCGTTCATGCGTATGTCCGACACCAGTACCTGCGGCATGCCGGTGGCAAGTGCCTCGATGGCGTCCTGGGCCAGGGCGAAGGTGCGAAAGGATATCCCTTCGCGGGTGAGTGCCTTCTCAAATACCCAGCGGATGGAACGGTCGTCATCCACCACCCACACGGGCTTGATCCCTGAATTGGCGGGCCTGGTGGTGGCCACAGCCGCCGCTGATACGGCCGCTTCGTTGATGTCGTGCGCGATATTGCCCATGCTGGCTACCTGTCCTCGTTGACTGCCTGCAAAGGCAGAGTGATCTTGAAGCTGGTGCGGCCGGGCTGACTGTCGCATTCCACGACACCCTGATGATGCTGCACAAATGTCTGTGCCAGCGTCAGTCCCAATCCGCTCCCGCCGGGGCGTCCGGACACGAGCGGAAAGAAGATCGTGTCACGGATTGCCGGGGGAATTCCCGGACCGTTGTCGATCACTTGCAATTCTAGTGCCAGGCGATAGCGGCGCTTGGAAAGGGTCACCTGCCGGGCCACGCGGCTGCGCAAACGGATCTCGGCTTGGGGTTGTTTATGCTCTCCGGTCAACAAGGCCTGCGCCGCGTTTCGCGCAATGTTGAGCACGACCTGGATGAGTTG
Source organism: uncultured Pseudomonadota bacterium (assembly GCA_903864555.1). The sequence continues at coordinate 2,133 of CAIPGJ010000576.1, forward strand.
CTCACGGTCTCCCTGGAACTCGGGAATGCTGGTGTCATAGTCGCGGCGTATCCTCAGGCCGGAGGGAAATTCGGCCATCAGCAGGCTGCGCACGCGTTCGCAAACTTCGTGGATGTTCACCGTACCGGCCTGCGGCAGGCGGTGCGGTGTCAGCATGCGATCCATCAGGGCCTGCAGGCGGTCCGCCTCCTTGATGATGACCTGCGTGTATTCACGCAGGTCGGGGCGATCCAGTTCCCGCTCCAGCAGCTGGGCCGAACCGCGCAGCCCGCCCAGCGGATTCTTGATCTCGTGCGCGAGGTTGCGGATCAGCTCGCGGTTGGCCAGATGCTGGGTCATCTGATGTTCCTCGCGTTCGACACGCATACGCTGCTCGATCTGGCGCAATTCAATCAGCAGGCGGTCGCCAGGCTCTACTGGAGTGACGATGCAGGTGAGGTCCAGGGCGTCGTGCCCTAGGCGCTCCAGGGTCAAGCTTTGGTCCCAGAACCCCCTTTCCTCAGCCAGGGCGCGTTCCAGTTTGGTTTCGAAAGCCTGGGCGTTGTTGAACACGTCGCTGAACTTCTGGCCCCTCAGCAGGCGGCCGCTGATGCCAAACAGGCTTTCCGTGGCGGGATTGACATACTTGATGCGCAGCTCGTGATCGACAATCACGACGGCGGTCGCGAGCAGTTCCAGCCCGGCAAATCCGGAGGTATGAGGGTTCATGTCAGGGTGAAAAGGGGTGAGACCGGAAGACCCGGTCATGTACGCTGGTATCAGCGCAGGTTGCCAAGTTCGCGTTTCAGGGCTGCAACGTTGTCTTCGGCGCCACGTACTTCATCCTGGAAGGGCTTGAGCCGGTCAAGGACGCGCTGATAGTTGCGTTCGTCACCGTTGCGAACCGACTCCTGCTCGGACAGCTTCTGCCTCGCAGTCACGAGCAGCTTCTCGGCAGTCTGCAATTCCTCCTGGAGTATGCGCCGACGATCATTGTCGCGATTACGTTGCGTTTGCGAATCGACCCGGGCTCCTGGTGCCCCGGTCACGGTGCCGGCAACCGATGAAGCCGGTGCTGCCGCCGGTTTGCGTGCGCTCTGCGGCAGGGGCGGCGCTGGCACGACCGACACTTCCCGGCTCACCACCGTGCACTTCTTGCCACCCATTTCTTCCTGGACGTTGGTGTAGGTGCTGCGACCCGCGGCATCCACGCAACGATAGGTCGAACCACCACCCGACTGTGCGAAAGCAATCGTCGAGCTGGTGATGAAGGCGAGCCCCAACAGCTGAGCAGTCAGTTTCATGCTGGCAACTCTATTCCAGGGGAAATCTGAAGTCCAGAGGAATAGTACCCTGATTGCAAAGAAAAAAGGACGGGCAATGCCCGTCCTTTCCCGATTGCACAGCTTTGGTCAGGAGCTGTAATACATGGCGAATTCGACCGGATGGGTGGTCATGCGGAACCGCGTGACTTCCTCCATCTTGAGGCTGATGTAGGCATCGATCATGTCATCGGAGAACACACCGCCCTTAGTCAGAAAGGCGCGATCCTTGTCTAGGGCTTCCAGTGCCTGATCCAGCGAAGAGCAGACATTGGGAACCTTCTTGGCCTGCGAAGGTGGCAGGTCGTAGAGGTTCTTGTCGATCGGGTCGCCGGGGTGAATCTTGTTCTGCACGCCATCCAGTCCCGCCATCAGCATGGCCGCGAAGGCCAGATACGAATTGGCCGTCGGGTCCGGGAAACGCACTTCGATACGGCGTCCCTTGGGGTTGCTGACATACGGAATGCGGATGGAAGCCGACCGATTGCGTGCCGAGTAGGCAAGGTTGATCGGCGCTTCGAAGCCGGGCACCAGACGCTTGTAGCTGTTGGTTCCGGGGTTGGTGATGGCATTCAGGGCCTTGGCGTGCTTGATGATGCCGCCGATGTAGTACAGGGCAAAGTCAGACAGGCCCGAATAGCCGTTGCCGGCAAACAGGTTCTTGCCATCCTTCCAGACCGACTGGTGGACATGCATGCCGGAGCCGTTGTCGCCAACCACCGGCTTGGGCATGAAAGTCGCCGTCTTGCCGTAGGCTGCCGCCACATTCCAGACCGTGTACTTCAGGATCTGGGTCTGGTCTGCGCGCTTCACCAGGGAGTTGAATTTGGTGCCGATTTCGCACTGGCCAGCCGAGGCAACTTCATGGTGGAACACTTCCACTTCGACGCCCTGGGCTTCCAGTGCGAGGGAGATGGCGTTTCGCAAGTCCTGCAGGCTGTCGACGGGCGCTACGGGAAAGTAGCCCCCTTTGACTGGGGCACGATGGCCCATGTTGCCGCCTTCATAGTCGATGCCGGTGGACCAGGACGCTTCTTCCGACTTGATCTTGACGAAGCAGCCGGACATGTCGACGTTCCAGGTAATACCGTCGAAAACGAAGAACTCAGGCTCCGGGCCGAAGTAAGCCACATCACCCAAGCCGCTCAACTTGAGGTAAGACTCCGCACGCTTGGCGAGGGAACGCGGATCGCGGTCATAGCCTTTCATGTCCGACGGTTCCAGCACGTCACAGCTGATATTCAGCACAGACTCGTCGGTAAAAGGATCCAGGCGTGCGCTGTCCGGGTCCGGCATCAGCAGCATGTCGGAGGCTTCAATGCCCTTCCAGCCAGCGATCGAGGAACCGTCAAATGCATGACCAGCCTCGAATTTTTCGGTAGTGAATTGATGGTTCGGGACCTGGACGTGGTGCTCCTTGCCGTGGGTATCGGTGAAACGAAGGTCGACGAACTTGACCTCCTTTTCCTTGATGAGATTCAGTACATCGTTTACGGACAGTGCCATCAAAAA
>CAIPGJ010000577.1 GCA_903864555.1 uncultured Pseudomonadota bacterium
GCTCCGGATGGCATGCCTTGGAGGGCTGCCAACATGCCCGGGAAATTCACCCCCCGCGCAGCAGAGTCATAGTAAGCATAGTTGTTCACCGCGAATCCGGCACTTTCGAACAAGGCGCGATGGTTCTCCCAGCTGGGATCGCTGATCCAGACCTGCGCATCGGGTGCTGCGCGACGAAGAAAGTCTGCTCCCAGCTTGAGCCCCCCGGTTCCGCCCAGAGCCTGAACCGTCACAATCCGGCCTTCGCTCAGCGCGCGAGAATCGCCACCAAAGACGAGCGACTGGACCGCCTTGTCATATGCCGGCAACCCATCGATTGGAAGATATGCCCTCGCAGAGGGGTTGTCGGCAAGCGCCCTTTCAGCCTTTCGCACGCATTCCAGCAGCGGTACCTTTCCGTCCTCACCGTAGTAAATCCCTACGCCCAGATTGACTTTATGGGGATTGGAATCGACGTTATAGGCGTCGGTAAGGCCAAGGATGGGGTCGCGTGGCGCCATTTCCACGGCAGCCAGCAAAGACGGGGAGTGGGATGCGTTCATGGTGATAAACTGAAAAATTACAGAGGCATTATTGTACCTTGCAGCTCACGTTTCCCGACAGCCCTTACCTGCTGCACCAGCCATTTCCGCCAGCCGGAGATCAGCCTGAGGCAATTGAAAAACTGACCGAAGGGCTGCGGGACGGTCTGTCCTTCCAGACCCTTCTGGGCGTGACAGGTTCGGGCAAGACCTTCACCATGGCCAACGTGATTGCAAGACTCGGACGCCCTGCCCTGGTTCTGGCTCCCAACAAGACGCTTGCCGCCCAGCTTTACTCGGAACTGAGGGAGTTTTTCCCCAAGAACGCGGTCGAGTACTTCGTTTCGTATTACGACTACTACCAGCCGGAAGCCTACGTCCCCTCTCGAGACCTGTTTATCGAAAAGGACTCCTCGATCAACGAGCATATTGAGCAGATGCGCCTGTCCGCCACCAAGTCCCTGCTGGAGCGCAAGGACGCAATCATAGTCGCTACAGTTTCATGCATCTACGGTATAGGTGACCCGGTCGACTATCACGGCATGATTCTTCATCTGCGCGAGAAGGAACGTTACTCCCAGCGGGACATCATCGCGCGCTTGGCTGCCATGCAGTACGAACGTAATGAAATCGACTTCCGGCGTGGCACCTTCAGGGTGCGAGGTGATGTCGTGGACGTTTTTCCCGCAGAAAATTCCGAGACAGCTGTTCGCATCGAATTGTTCGACGACGAGGTGGAAAGCCTCACTGTCTTCGACCCGTTGACCGGTCACACACACCAGCGGGTTTCGCGATTCACGGTCTATCCCTCAAGTCACTACGTCACCCCGCGGGAAACCACCTTGAGGGCGGTTGATGCCATCAAGAAGGAGTTGCGCGACCGGGTTGCAACATTCGTCAGCTCCGGCAGACTGATCGAAGCCCAGCGCATTGAACAACGAACCCGCTTTGACCTGGAGATGCTTGCAGAGCTTGGGTTCTGCAAGGGAATCGAGAACTATTCACGCCATCTGTCGGGCCGCGCTCCCGGGGACCCTCCTCCCACACTGATCGACTATCTCCCACCCGAAGCGCTGATGTTCATCGATGAAAGTCACGTCACCATCGGTCAGTTGGGTGGCATGTACAAGGGAGATCGCTCACGCAAGGAGAATCTGGTCGAGTACGGCTTCCGTTTGCCTTCGGCCCTGGATAATCGCCCATTGCGATTTGAGGAATTCGAAAAGGTCATGCGGCAGACCGTGTTCGTGTCCGCTACGCCCGCCGACTATGAAATGAGGCAGTCTGCAAAGGTCGTTGAGCAGGTGGCCCGACCAACCGGCCTTATCGACCCGGAGATTGAAGTCAGGCCAGCGGTCACCCAGGTTGATGACCTGCTCTCCGAAATCAATCTGCGTGTCACGGTGGGGGAGCGAGTGCTGGTCACGACTCTTACCAAGCGTATGTCCGAAGAGCTGACCGACTATCTGAGGGAACACGGCATCAAGGTGCGCTACCTGCACTCGGAGATTGAAACGGTCGAACGGGTGGAGATCATCCGAGATCTGCGTCTCGGCGTATTTGATGTCCTCGTGGGGATTAACCTGCTGCGTGAAGGCCTGGACATACCGGAGGTGTCACTGGTTGCCATCCTGGATGCTGACAAGGAAGGATTCCTGCGCTCAGAGCGAGCGTTGATCCAGACCATAGGCCGGGCGGCCCGCCACCTGAATGGCAAGGCCCTGCTCTACGCCGATCGCATCACCGATTCGATGCACCGGGCCATCGATGAAACCGGGCGCCGACGCACCAAGCAAATTGCGTTCAACAAGACAAATGGCATCACGCCCCGCGGGGTCGTCAAGCGCATCAAGGACATGATCGAAGGCATCTACGACCCACAGCAATCCCACCTACTGCTGCAGGCGGCACAGGATCAGGCGCGCTATGAGCACCTTTCGGAAAAGCAGGTTGCACGGGAGATCAAACAACTGGAAAAGCAGATGCTTGATCACGCCCGAAATCTCGAATTCGAGAAAGCAGCCCAGGCACGCGACCGGCTTGCCAGCTTGCGCAAGAACCTGTTTGGGGCGGATCCGGGACATATCTCATCCGGAGAAGCCCAAAACATTCCCGATGCCTGAGGCTCCTGCACTTATCGTAAAAAGGCACACCGCCTCCGTCTGCTTTGTCTGCACCGGAAACATCTGCCGCTCTCCTACGGCAGAAGGCGTGATGCGACAGAAACTGGCTGTGTCGTCATTGGGGCCCCGTGTGGAAGTCACCTCTACAGGTACCCACGGCTATCACATCGGAGAACCACCGGACCCGCGCGCCATCGCTGCTGCTGCACGACGCGGCTACGACCTGGGAGACCTGCGCGCGACAAAACTCTCGGGGGCCGACTTCAGGCGGTTTGACTGGATTCTGGCCCTGGATCGGATACACCTGGCCGAGCTTGAGCGTCTGAAGGTAGGTGATTCTGGTTGGCCTCCGCTGTTAATGACAGCCTACTCCTGCCAGTTCCGCAATCGGGATGTCCCCGATCCCTACTATGGAAGTGTCGCAGGTTTCGAACAGGTTCTTGACATGGTCGAGGACGCCTGTGATGGCTTGCTGGAGGAACTAACTGCCAGGCTTGCCCGGACTTCGCCCAATCCCGCCAGTTAGAGCGGCCTGCCGCTACGAATAATCCCCACTGCAAGGCCCTCAATACTCAGCGGTTCGCGACGCGTGTCCACAATGATCGGTTCGAATTCCGGATTCTCCGGCAGCAATTCCACGATAGGCCCCTTGCGCCGGAGCCTTTTGACAGTGACCTCGTCTCCCAGGCGTGCCACCACAACCTGACCGGAGCGTCCTTCGGTGGTTTTATGTACCGCTAGAAGATCCCCTTCGAGGATCCCTGCATCACGCATGCTCATGCCACGCACCTTGAGCAGGTAGTCAGCATGCGGCTTGAACAGCGATGGATCGATCTGATAATGGCCTTGTATGTGTGCTTCGGCCAACACTGGCGCTCCGGCTGCCACCCGCCCTATCAGGGGCAGTCCACCGCCACCGGCCAGTCTGATTCCCCGAGCGGATCCCTTCATGATTTCAATCGCCCCCTTACGCTCAAGCGTCCGCAGGTGTTCCTCGGCTGCATTGGGCGAACGGTAATCCAACCCGCGAGCAATTTCGGCGCGTGTGGGCGGCATGCCCGATTCATCGATGGTTTCCCGGATGAACTGCAACACGCGCATCTGCGATGGTGTAAGGTCGTCCATGCTCAGGCTCCGATTCGGGAATGTATCTGTATTTTTATACAGTTTTCAATTATTGGCAAGATGCCCCTACGCTATAATCAGTGCTTCCAAATTCCGCTGGAGCCCAGTCATGGCTACCCTCTATGAGTCCGACATCACCCGAATGATCAAGGATTTGCTCGAGCGAAAACCGGAAATCGTGACCGACCAGAAAAAAGGCCGGTCCATGTGGTGGGACAAGAAGCCTGAACTCGAGCTGCGCAAGGCGGCGCATGACTCCAGGGTCAGGCAGCAGGCCTACGTCTATCAAAACAAGGTCTGAGTTGCGCTGGCTGCTGACCACTTGTGCGGCCCTGCTGGTAGCTTGTGCCGGGCCAGCCGCACTTCTCGCCCCTGCCGCTCCATTGCTGGCAACGGCCCTGGCATCCCACGGTCAAGATAGTGACTCATCAAGAACGATAGCCGATTTACAGCGCAAGGGGGATTGGTCGTCTCTGGAAACACTCGCCATCCGTCAACTCCAGGCAGATCCACGGGACGGAGGCAGTTTGGTTTTGCTGGGTTATGCGCAACTCCAGCAAAACAAGATTCCCGCAGCGATGGAGGCATTGATACAAGCCACCCGCGTCAGCCCTGAAGAAATAGACGGCTGGACCTTGCTAGGGGAAAGTCAGCGGCTGTCCGGCCGGCTGGTGGATGCACTGAAAACTCTGACTCACGCACGCACAATTGACCCTACCTCGCCGGTAGCCGCGTTTCTGCTGGGGGAAACACGGCGTTCCCTTGGGCATGTCGATGAGGCTCTCAGTGCCTATCAGCAAGCTGTGCAGCTGAATGCAAGATTTTCCCCCGCCTGGTACAGCATGGCCGTTTTGCTCAAACAGGAGCGGCGCAAGGCGGACTTCGAGGCTGCCTTGAAGACCCTGCGTCAGCTCGATCCCATGCTGGCAGAGCGAGCCGAAAGTGGCCAGTAGCTAGACGATCCCAGCCTTTGAAAGCCGATCGATCTCGGCGTCATCCTTTTCCAGCAATTCCTTGAGTACTTCCTCCGTGTGCTGCCCCAGCACGGGCGGGGCATGCCGGTACTGAATCGGCGTGTCGGACAAGCGCAGCGGGCTTGCCACCACGGCGGTAGTGCCCCCGAGAACATGGGGCATGTCGATGCGCAGTTTGCGATGGATTACCTGCGGATGTTCAAACACCTGTCGGTAATTGTTGATTGGACCATTGGGGACGTCCACTGCAGTCAGACGCTCCAGCCAATAGGCAGACGGCTTCTGCGTCAAGGTCAGTTCCAGCTCTTCCGCCAGGGCGGGCCTGTTTGCGGCCCGCATGGACATGTCTGTAAATCGGGCATCCGGGACCAGCTCTTCACGCCCCAGCGCCTTGCACAGCCTTTCCCATTGGCCCTGATTGCCGCAACCGATGATCATGTGCCCATCACCAGTGCGAAAAACGCTGTAGGGGGCTACATTCGGGTGTGCATTGCCATGGCGGCCTGGCAATCTTCCAGTGGCAAGGAAGCCTGCAATCTGGTTGGCACCGAACGCAACAATGGTGTCCATCAAAGCCATGTCGATGTATTGGCCTCGCCCGCTGACATGCCTGTGTTCTATCGCTGCAAGGATGGCAGTGGTTGCATTCAGGCCGGTCAAGATATCGGTGACGGCGATACCGACTTTCTGAGGGCCGCCACCAGGCAGGTCATCCCGTTCACCGGTGATGCTCATGAGACCACCTTCACCCTGGAAGATAAAGTCATATCCGGGCCGACTGGCACTTGGGCCATCCTGGCCAAATCCGGTCACCGAGCAGTAAACCAGCCGGGGATTGATTGAATTGAGGTCCGCATATCCGAGTCCATAGCGCTTCAAATCACCGACCTTGTAGTTCTCGATCAGAACATCAACCTTCTTGACCAGTTCCCTGATCAACGCCTGACCTTCCGGGCTGGCAATGTCCACAGTGATGGAGCGCTTGTTCCGGTTCGCAGAAGTGAAGTAGGTCGAATCGCGTGTGTCCTGCCCATTGCCGTCCTTGACCCAGGGTGGACCCCATGTCCGCGATTCATCACCGGCACCGGGACGCTCAACCTTGATGACATCCGCACCAAGGTCTGCAAGGCTTTGTCCACACCAGGGTCCTGCAAGAACCCGGCTCATGTCGAGCACTCGCAGATGTGAAAGTGCACCAGCCATTTCAGTATTCCTTTCAGGGTTTCGCTATGGCAACCACAATCCGTCCACGCACCCGGGATTTGATGAAGGCATCGAAGGCTCCGGGCAGCTCATCAAAGGAAATAACCCTGGCGATGCTGTCCAGGTGCCGCGGCTTGAGATCTGAGGCCAGCCTGTCCCAGACCCTGCGGCGGGTCTGCATTGGGGTGGTCACGGAATTGATGCCCAGCAATTTCACACCCCTCAGGATGAATGGGGCAACAGTCGTGTTCAGGCTCATGCTGGCAGCCAGACCGATGCTGGCAATGGTGCCCTCATCCTTCATGGTGCTGGCAATCCAGGCCAGCAGGTCCCCGCCCAGATTGTCGACAGCTCCAGCCCACAAGGCCTTGTCCAGCGGGCGGATCTTGCTGAGATCAATGCTCTGACGCAGACGCACTTCGGATGCACCAAGGCCGGTGAGAAAAGGCACTTCCGCTGCCTTGCCTGTGACGGCTACGACTTCGTGCCCGAGAGTGCAAAGCATGTCTACGGCCAGTGAACCCACGCCGCCGGTAGCGCCAGTCACGATGACAGGGCCCTGAGCCGGCTTGAGGCCGTTATGCTCCATTTGCAATATGGCCAATCCAGCGGTATAGCCGGCCGTTCCCAGCGCCATCGACTCCAACAGGCTCAGTCCAGACGGCAAGGGAAGGACCCACTCCGCAGGCACCCTGGCAAACTCTGCATAACCACCATCATGAGCGACACCGAGGTCGTAGCTGGTCGCAATGACCTGATCACCCGCCTTGAACCGCGCATCACTGGATGATTCAACGGTACCTGCCAGATCAATGCCTCCAACACAGGGAAATCGGCGGACCACTTTTCCCGCACCAGTTGCGGCCAATGCATCCTTGTAGTTGATGCCGGAATAGGCCACCTTGATCACAACTTCGCCTGGATCAAGGTCTCCGATGTCGATCTGCTCGAATCCAGCCAGGGATTTCCTGTCCTGCTCCCTTATCCTGAAGACCTTCACCATTGCCATGTCCAGCCCCTCAATTATGATCAGTTGTGAACACTATTGCCCTGCTTTATTAAGAACAGAGCCATATTGTTATCACACACCAATACGCTGCTGAGCCAAATACTCTCGCGATTGCATTTCAATCAGCCGGCTTGCCGTACGATCAAATTCAAACGCCATGGCTCGGATTCTTGCGTTACCGGCCGCCTCTTCAATCTTTAGCAGGTGCTCGGGGTCCGCAGCGGCAGAAATTATCAACTTAACCTTGTTGTCATAGAAGACATCAACCATCAATGTGAATCGTCGGCCTTCATCGACCAGTTCAAGGCCTATTCTCGGCAGGTTCGAGACAATGACGGTGTGGAAGCGCCTTGCCAGCTCAAGATAATCCAGTTGGGATCTACCCCATCCGCAGAGATCCATGAAATCGAACCACACCACACCCCCTGCCTTGCGGCGGATGGTGATGACACGATCTTCGATCTCCAGATCCCCTGGTTCATCCTCAACCTCTGCCAGGCGCTTGAAGGCTGCCTCGAGTGCGAGATCGGCTTCTTTACCCAGCGGACTGAGATAGACCTGCACTTGTTCCATCGCCCGGCGACGATAATCGATGCCTGCATCCACGTTGACAACGCGCGTGTATTTCTGCAGCAGTGCAATTGCGGGCAGGAAGCGCTGCCGTTGCAGGCCGTTCTCATACAGCCGACTCGGCTCGATGTTAGAGGTCGCCACCAGCGTTACCCCCCGGGCGAAC
>CAIPGJ010000578.1 GCA_903864555.1 uncultured Pseudomonadota bacterium
GGCGATATCGTCGGTATAGTCAGGGGCGTGGCGGGGACAGGCAGGAGTTTATCCCTGCCTACCCTGCGCACAGGCCAGCGCCGCTCAGGACCAGCTCAACTGACTGCCGGGGCCGGGGCCGAGTCCTGCAGGATCTCGGCGCACTGGCGCTGGATTTCCGGTTCGAACTCCGTCCAGCGAGCCTGAAGTGCATTCAGGGTGTCGCGCGCGCCACCACTCTCAAGCTGTGACAAGCGGGCGAGGTAGTTGGGGGCGAATTCGTAGGCCGGCAGGCGCCACTTTTCACGCAGCACGGAAATCACCTTGGTGTCCTTGCAACGCAGGAACAGCAGGTTCTTGCCCTTGCCCGGACCATTGCCGGCGATGGTGCGATCCAGCACCAGCCAGCCATGCTCCTTGCTGTGGCCCCACCATTGCAGCGAGGGGTCCGGGGCGGCACCGGGTTCGGTCGCTTTTGTTTCAGTGATTGTGGTCATGAGATTCCTTTGAGGGATGGTAAAAATCGGACAGCGCAACGCATCGACGGAAGGGCCAGCGTGACCGGGCATCGTGTTGCATCACGCAGGCTGCGTCGGGCGCCCCTTGCGGGACGTGCTGTATCAGGAGAGTCTGCGCGGTGTGCGGCGCAGTCATTCGGGAAGCGGGACTGCCGTGCCACGAAATTCTTGCCGGAAAAATGCAGGCATGGTGGCCGGATGAATACAAGCAAGGTGCGATCGGCATGGACCGGAAGGCGCTTCGATACACGCCTTGCAGGAATCCGGTACTGCGTACCTCAGGCCAGCGCCGGACCACTTGCACGATTGCCGTTGCATCATGGCTTGCGCAGTCAGGGCGGTCAAGTACTTTCGGGTTCATTCTGCGCCCGAAAAAGGCCCCTTTTCAGGCATCAGCGCCCATGCCAGTAACGCCGCTGATCTTCCCGCCGTGCCTCGCGGATCAGCTGGCCTTCCTGCAGGCGATAGGTGACAGCGCCATCGCGATCGGTGCGGTCACGATGGACACCTTCATAACGCGACCAGACCTGCGCATGCGGATGGCCAAAGCGGTTGCGATAACCCACCGAGAAAAGCGCGTGGCGGGGCGCTACCGCAGCAACAAAATCCGGCGTCGACGAGGTGGTGCTGCCGTGATGCGGCACCACCAGCACATCAGCCTTGAGCCGCGCGCCTTCCCGCAGCAGCCATTGTTCGGCCGGCTTCTCGATGTCACCGGCGATCAGAACGGAACCACCGGGTGCATCGATGCGCAGCACGCAGCTGCGGTCGTTGCCCTTGCGCAGCGCGGTGCCGGCGCCTTCCGCAGGATGCAGCCAGGCAAAGCGCACACCATCCCATTCCCAGGCCTGTCCGGCCCGGCAAGGCAGCCGATACGGCACTGCCTCCAGCGGCAGGGCCATGGCCTGCGATGAAATGAACTGTCCCACGCCGACCGCCGCCAGCACCGAGGCGGCACCGCCGCTGTGGTCGCGATCCTCATGCGACACCACCAGCGTGTCCAGGTGCGGCAGCCCCTGCCCGCGCAGCCAGGGCACGATGATGCGATTGCCACTGTCAGCCTGGGCATTCCAGGCGGGGCCGGTGTCGTACAGCAGGCTGTGCTTGCGCGTGCGGACCACCACGGCCAGGCCCTGCCCCACATCGAGCGCGGTCAGCCACAATGCGCCGATGCCGGGAACCGGCGGCGATACGGCCAGCAAGGGCAGCATCAGCACCAGGCCGAGCGTGCGCGCCGGAAAACCGCGCGGCGCCAGCAACCACAGCATGCCCGGCACTGCCAGCAGCAGGCTCCAAAACGGCGGCGCATGTTGCTGCCACACGGCCATGCCGGACTCGGCCAGCCATTGCAGGACCACCATCAGCAGCGCCGTGATGGCATGCGCCAGTTGCAGCACCAGGCCCAGCGCCGGCCCCGCAGGCAGCAGCGCTGCCAGCAATGACAGCGGCGTGACCACGAAGCTCACCACGGGAATGGCCAGCGCATTGGCCAGCGGCGAAGCCAGCGACAACTGGCCGAACAAGGCCAGCAGCAAAGGCGCCAGTCCCAGGGTCACCGCCCATTGCACGCGCCCCCACTGCAGCAACCAACCCGGCTGGCGGGTGCGTCCGGTGGTGACGTAGAAAATCACCCCGACTGCACCAAAGGACAGCCAGAACCCTGGTGACAGCACCGCCCAGGGATCCAGCAACAGCACCACCAGCAGCGCCAGGGACAGCACCCGCGAGGCCGAAGAGAACCGGTTGAACCACAGCATCAGCGCCACCACCGCGATCATGTAGAGCGTGCGCTGGGCCGGCACGGCGAAACCGGAAATGGCGCAGTAGAGGAAGGCGGCCAGCGCACCCGCCGGCGCCGCGGCCTTCTGCGCCGGCAGGCGCAGGGCCAGCCAGGGCACGCGCCGCCAACTGGCCATCACCAGTGCAGCAAACAGCCCGGACACCATGGTCACATGCAATCCCGAAATCGACATGAGATGGGAGACACCGGTACGGGAGAACAGCTGCCACTGCTCGGCGGGAATGGCCCGCTGCTCGCCGATGGCCAGTGCCAGCAGCACGCCCGCGTAGGGCTCGCCGGGCAGCGCCTGGCGGAAGCGCTCGCGCACCGATTCGCGCAACCGCTCGATCAGCGTGGACGGACGCAGCACGAATTCGTCCAGTCGCACGCGCAGGCCGGGACGCACATAGCCGGTGGCACGTAGGCCGCGCTCGAGCAGCCAGGCCTCGTAGTCAAAGCCATGCGCATTGGCGCTGCCATGCGGCAGGCGCAGGCGCACCTTGAAGCGCCAGCGCTCGCCGGCGCGCACCGGCAACACGTCCTGGAATTCCTCCGGGCTGAGGCCGTTGTACCAGGCGAGCTGTATGCGTGAGGGCACCCGCCCTGCAGCATCGGCCGACTCCAGTTCGAACTCGAAGCGCACGCCGCGCTCCATGGGCTGCGGCAGGCTGACCACCACGCCGGTGACGACCATATCCCGGCCTTCAAGCGTCGGATCCAGGGCATCGGACAAGCGGAGTTGCGCACACAGTCCGGCCCAGGCCACACCGAGCAGACAGGCCAGTCCCCACGCCGCTGCGCGGCGCCATGCCGGCATGACACACGCTGGCATGACCCGCCCTGACCAGCCACGACGGGTCATCGCCAGGCACACCAGCGCCAGGACACCGGCCGCCATCCAGTGCATCGTCGATGGCAGTTCCGCTTGCCATTGCAGCCACAACACCCCGAGGGCGAAAGCC
>CAIPGJ010000579.1 GCA_903864555.1 uncultured Pseudomonadota bacterium
CGCGATCGTCATCGAGGCGGCGGATCTCGCCCGGCTGTCTTGGCAGGTAGCGCGACAGGAACTCGCGGAACTTGCGCTCGCCGATGAAGCAGATGCCGGTGGAATCCTTCTTGGCATGCACCGGCAGCCCGGCCTCGCGGGCCAGGGCGCGCACTTCGGTCTTGGGCATGTCGCCGAGTGGAAACAGCACCCGCTCCAGCTGTGCCTGGCTGAGGCGATGCAGGAAGTAACTCTGGTCCTTGCTGCCATCGGCGGCCTTGAGCAACTCCACCCGGCCGGCATCCTCCGGCGCCCGGCGCAGCCGCGCATAGTGCCCGGTAGCAATGTGCTCCGCGCCCAGCGACACGGCATGGTCGAGGAAGGCGCGGAACTTGATCTCGGCATTGCACAGCACATCCGGATTGGGCGTGCGGCCGGCGGAGTACTCGCGCAGGAATTCGCTGAAGACACGGTCCTTGTACTCGGCGGCAAAGTTGACCACTTCGAGGTCGATGCCGATCAGGTCGGCCACCGAAGCGACATCGATCAGGTCCTGGCGGGTCGAGCAGTATTCCCCGTCGTCATCGTCCTCCCAGTTCTTCATGAACAGGCCGACCACCTCGTAGCCGGCGCGCTTGAGCAGCAGCGCAGCGACCGAGGAGTCCACCCCGCCTGACATGCCGACGATGACACGCGTGGCCATGACTCAGAGGCCCGAGTCCTGCAGCAGATCCAGCGACACGCGCCGACCTGCCAGGTGGTCTTCGACGCAACGCATCACCAGAGGAGTGCGATGTTCGCCGGCGCGCTGGCGCAGTTCCTCCGGGGTCAGCCACCAGGTGCGCACGATGCCCTTGTCGAGGGTGCGCCCGGGATACTCCGCATCGAAGCGGGCGCTGAAGGCCAGGCGCAGGTAGGTCTTGCCCTCGGCCTCCTCATGGCGCTGGTAAATGCCCACCAGGGCCGTGGGCGTCACGTCGCAGGCGGCCTCCTCCAGCGTTTCGCGCACGCAGGCCTGGATCAGGTTCTCGCCCTGTTCCCAATGGCCCGCCGGCTGGTTCAGCACCCGGCGTCCGAGCACGTTCTCCTCGATCAGCAGGTATCGCCCATCGCGCTCGACGATGGCGGCAACGGTGACGCTGGGATTGAATGTGCGGGTGGCCATGGGATGGATGCCGGGAAATTGCGGCCCCGTACGCATGTACCTGGACATGCAGCGGGTGCCTGGGAGAGGGCCCTGCGGTAGTCGCGGGTTGGGACCAAGTGTTTATTTTATCCGACCCGTTTGCCAGGCCATGGTGACTTGTTATGATCCGGCCAGCCGCGCAAGCCCGGTTGCTGCAGACGACTGGCAGACCGGTCTGCCCTGCGGCCCTTCACAGGCGCCCCTCATGCTCGTCAGTTGCGTTGCCTACCAGGACGGAAAGAAGCTCGCCGACATCAAGCCGGACGAGATCCATGAATACGTCCACCGACCTGAATGCTTCGTCTGGGTGGCGCTGGTCGAACCAGGCCCCGGCGAACTGGCCGCCATGCAGCACGAATTCGACCTGCACGAACTGGCGGTCGAGGATGCGCGCCACGGCCACCAGCGGCCCAAGATCGAGGAATACGGCGATTCGCTGTTCGCCGTGCTGCACACCGTGCAGGTCAAGGACGACGAATGGACCATCGGCGAGGTGGATGTCTTCGCCGGCCCCAACTATGTGCTGTCGGTACGCAACCGGACTCCCAAGGGTTTCTCCGCCGTGCGTGCCCGCTGCGAGCGTGAGCCGGAACGGCTGCGTGGCGGGTCGGGCTTCGTCCTCTACGCCCTCATGGATGATGTCGTCGACCGCTATTTCCCGCTGCTCGACCAGCTGGAGGTGGAACTGGAGCGCATCGAGGCGCGCATGTTCGTGGAAGACCCGGGGCGGGCCACCGTACTGTCCCTGTACGCCCTCAAGCAGAAACTGATGCTGCTCAAGCATGCGGTGGAACCGCTGATCGAAGGCGTGGGCAAGCTCTATGGCGGGCGCGTGCCGCCCCTGTGCACCACCACCCAGGAGTATTACCGCGATGTCTACGACCACCTGGTGCGACTGAGCCAGTCGGTCGATTCCCTGCGTGAAATGCTGGTCACCGCCATGTCGGTGAACCTCGCCCTGGCCAGCATGAACGAAAACCAGACCACCAAGCGCCTGGCCGCCTATGGCGCCCTGGTGGCGGTACCGACCATGATTGCCGGCATCTACGGCATGAACTTCGAGTCCATGCCGGAACTGCGCTGGGCCTGGGGCTATCCGCTGTCCCTGGCCATCATGGCCGGGCTGGACCTCTACCTGTTCAAGAGATTCCGCCGGGCCGGCTGGCTGTAGGTTTTGAGTGAGGAGTCAGGAGTAACACCGATGCGGCAGCCAAGGCACGCTGCCGAATGAACGGATTAATGTAATCATTTCCAGCAGGAAGCATCCATGGAAATTAGCTTTCCATGACCATTATGATCAGGCGAATATCGCAGATATAACCGCCTGGCAGAGCCCTCCCCTCCTCACTCCTCACTCCTCACTCCTCACTCCTCACTCCTCACTGCTCCCCCCCCCGGCTGCAGGCACTGCAGCACCAGCTTCACCGTCTCGCGCGTGAGGTGGGTGACGCGCCGCTGTGAGGACACCGCCACGGTCAGCGTGCGCGCCAGGCGCGGCCCGCGGAAC
>CAIPGJ010000580.1 GCA_903864555.1 uncultured Pseudomonadota bacterium
ATCAGTTCCGGCGCGGTGAGGTCGGCCTCGTTGCCACTGGCGATCAGCATGCGCATGCCGATGCCCTCGCTGCGGCAGGCCAGCGCCAGGCCATAGCCGAAGCCACCGCTCTGCAGCACCATGGACACCGGGCCGGGCGCCATCTGTGGCGGGCGCGACATGCTGCCGAAGCAGGCGTACATGCGGCTGTGGATGTTGGCGATGCCATTGCAGTTGGGCCCGATGATGCGCAGGCCATGCGCGCGCGCATGGGCCACCATCTGCTGCTGCAGCGCCAGGCCCGCCGGCCCCACTTCACGAAAACCACCGCCCAGCACCACGGCATAGCCGATGCCACATTCACCGCAGGTCTTCACCATGTCCACCGCCGCGGCCGCAGGCAGCGCGATCACGGCAATGTCCACCGGCTCCGTGATGTCGGCGGGCGAGGCATGGCAGCGATAGCCGCCCACCGTCTGGTAGCGCGGGTTGACCGGATAAATACCGCCCTGGTAACCATCGCGCTTGAGCGCGGCAATGGGCTGGCTGCCGGGGCGGCCGGGATCATCGGAGGCGCCGATGATGGCGATGCCGCGGGCATTGAACAGGCGGTCGTGGCGATTCATGGGGTCAGGAACGCGGGCGCTGCGCCAGAGCGGGTGACGCCGGACTGCTGCGGCCGTGGTCGGCGGTGGATGGCTGCGGTGAATTCACGCGACAGCCTAAAGGGTCTGGCCCACGCCGTAAAATAGCTTGTACTGATCCCCCCATCACCATTCGTGATGAAGGCTCTGCGGGCGATCACCAAACAAGAAAGACCTGAGAGGAAACGCCATGGATTCCGCCACGCCGCCCGCCCCCCTTCCCTCGGCCCCCGCCTTCAAGGCACCGGCCGGCTCGGCCGACTGCCACGTGCACGTGATGGGCCCCTTCGACCGCTTCCCGCTGCCCGACCGGCCCGGCTACCTGCCGCCGCTCGCCCCCACGGAGAACTTCATCGCCGGCCTCGACCGGCGCGGCCTCACCCGTGGGGTCATCGTGCAATCCTCCTCGCACGGCAAGGACATCCGGGTGCTGCTCGATGCCCTGCAGCGCTACCCGCAACGCCTGCGCGGCGTGGGGCTGGCCGACGAGACGGTCACCGACAAGGAACTCGAGGCCATGCGCGCGGCCGGCGTGAAGGGCCTGCGCTTCACCGGCCACCCGCACGTCGGCAAGAACAAGGGCGGGCACTCCGGCAGCGTGCCGCTGGACACCCTGTACGTCATGGCACCGCGGTTGAAGGCATTCGGCCTGCACGCCCAGTTGTGGATGCACTGCGACGAACTGGCCGAGCACGTGCCCAAATTGCTGGTGCTGGGCGTGCCGCTGGTGCTGGACCACATGGGGCGCTTCGACACGGCCAGCGGGCTTGATCATCCGGGTTTTCGCAACCTCGTCTCCCTGCTGCGCAACGAGGACATCTGGACCAAGCTGATCCCGGCGCGCAATTCAGTGCAGTTCCCCGGCTTTGCCGATGTGCGCCCTTTCCACGAGGCGCTGGTGGAGGCCAACCCCGACCGCCTGGTCTGGGGCAGCGACTGGCCACACACCAATTCGGGCGACCAGATCCCCGATGGCGGCAAACTGCTCGATCTGTTCGCCGGGTGGACCCCCTCGCCGGACCTGCAAAGGAAGATCCTGTCGAGCAATGCGGCAAAGTTGTACGGGTTCTGAAACACGTGCAGTTTGCGAGGTCTTCCGAAGCCATTGCGAATTAGTTCGCAGGCGCGGGAAGATATCTGAAAGCGCATAATAGTCGGCGCAATCAACGAGGGAGGGAGGCCCATGCCTCGGGGCATCGTCGGAGGTCCGCCAGACAGCGTGGCTTCAACCCGCCCGGGGCTGCCATCCCGCTCGGCACGCCGAGCCGCTCTTGCTTCGGAGCAGTGCAACACTGTCGTGTCACTGTCATGCGCGCAAGTCATCACGCTGCCTGCTGGAGCGCCAACCTGTCCGGGCCGGGACGGCTGACATGACTGCCCCTGCCTTTCCCACATTCCGGGCAGGCTTGGCCGACAGCATGATCACGCTGCTGATCTGCCTCGGCATCAGCATGCCGGGCATGGTGATGGCCCAGGGAGCAGGCACACCGGTCATCGCTTGGCTCTCCCCGGATGGCGATCGATACAGCCGCGCCGGCTTCGAGGGCTTCACCGCCGGGCTGCGCAATCTAGGGCTGGCCGACGGTCGCAATATCCGCATAACCCCTTATTGGGCCATGGGCTCCGATGCCAAGCTGGAGCAGATGGCGCGCGCGGCGGTACGCAGCCGCCCGGCCATCATCGTCACGCAGACCAAGGCGGTGTTCCAGGCCAAAGCAGCCGGGGCCGACATGCCGGTGGTGTTCGGTTTCAGTGGCGATCCGGTGGTGGGCAAGCTGGTGTCGTCCCTGGCGCGGCCCGGCGGCAATTACACCGGTGTGTCGCTCATGTCGCTGGAACTGGTGGGCATGCGCATGCAGGTGCTGAAGGAACTGCTGCCGCAACTGCGTCGCGTTGGTGTCATGGCCAATCCCGGTCACCCGGGGGAAGAGGCTGAGCGACACGCCTCCGAAGCCGCAGCCAGGCAACTGGGCCTGGAGATCGACTATCACCCGGTGCGCAACAAGGAGGACGTCGAGCGGGCCCTGGAAGCCATTGCGCGTGCAGGCAACGGCGCCATCCTGCTGTTTCCCGACAATGGCACCCTCCGATACAGCAAGCGCATCGCCGATTTCTCGAAGAAAACCCGCATCCCGGCCATCTCGGGCTGGGCAGAATTCGCCGACCGGGGCAACCTGGCCAGCTACGGCCCCGACCTGCGCGAGTCCTATGGCAGCCTTTCCGGATATGTGGACAAGATACTCAAGGGAGCCAAGCCCGGCGAACTGCCGGTGCAGCTGCCTTCGCGCGTGGAACTGGTGGTGAACCTCAAGACCGCCCGGGCCATCGGGCTGAAAGTGCCCCGCAGCGTATTGCTGCGCGCCAACCGGGTCATCGAATGAGCAGTGCCAGCGAGGATCACCCCGTGACCGGCAGCCGCGGTTCGCTGTTTCGCAAGTACGCGGTCTATTTTCTTGCGCTGATGTTCGTCACCCTCGCCTCCAGCAGCGGCCTGGGGCTGTACTTCACCTATCAGGAAAGCAAGTCCGCCCTGCTCGACCTGCAGCAGGAAAAGGCCGCCGCCGCCGCCTCGCGCATCGAAACCTATGTCCGGGAGATCGAGCACCAGCTGGGTTGGGTACGCCTCGGCCAGCCCGAGGGCAACCCCATCGAATCGCAGCGGATCGACTACCTCAAATTGCTGCGCCAGGTACCCGCCATCACCGAAGTGTCGCTGCTCGACCGCTACGGCCGCGAGCAGTTGAAGGTGTCGCGGCTGGGCATGGACGTGATCGGCAGCAAGGAGGATTTTTCGCAGGACCCTAAGTTCACCGCCACGCGCAAGGGCAAGACCTATTTCAGCCCGATCTATTTCCGCAAGGACACCGAGCCCTACATGACGATCTCGGTCGCTGGAATCGGCAAAGCGGCCGGCATCACGGTCACCGAAGTCAACCTCAAATTCATCTGGGACGTGATCACCCGCATCCGCATCGGCGGCAACGGACTGGCCTATGCCGTCGATTCGCGCGGGCAGCTGATCGCCCACCCGGACATCAGCCGCGTGCTGCAAAAGTCGGACCTCTCCGCCATGCCGCAGATCCAGGCCGCCATCGCATCCGGCGATCCAGCCACGTCGCGGCGCGTGAGCATTGCGCGGGACCTGAAGAACCAGGAGGTCCTCACCGCCCATGCCTCCATCCCGGAGCTGGGTTGGCATGTGTTCGCCGAACAGCCGCTGGCCGAGGCGCTGGGGCCGCTGTTCGCCTCGCTGCAGCGCACCGCCCTGCTGCTGCTGATGGGACTGGTTCTGGCCGCCGCCGCCAGTCTGTACGCGGCTCAGCGCATGGTGCGCCCGATCCAGGCCCTTCGCGCCGGCGCCGCCGAGATCGCCCGCGGCCATCTCAACCAGCGCATCGAGGTGCGCACCGGTGACGAGCTGGAAGCCCTCGGCGACGAGTTCAACAACATGGCCAGGCAGCTTCAGGAGTCCTATGCGGACCTGGAACGCAGGGTGCAGGAACGCACGCGCGACCTGCAGATCGCCAACCGCCACAAGACAGAGTTCCTTGCCAACATGTCGCATGAGCTGCGCACCCCGCTCAACGCCATCATCGGCTTTTCCGAAGTGCTCCAGGAGCGCATGTTCGGCGAGCTGAACGGGAAGCAGGCCGAGTACATCAACGACATCCACAGCTCCGGCCGCCATCTGCTCTCGCTCATCAACGACATCCTCGATCTGTCCAAGATCGAGGCCGGCCGCATGGAGCTGGAGATCACCCCCTTTCACCTTCCCACGGCCATCGACAATGCGCTCACCCTGATGCGCGAGCGCGCCGGGCGCAATCACATCAATCTCAAGGCGGATGTCGACCCGGCGATCGAGGGCATCACGGCCGATGAGCGCAAGGTCAAACAGATCCTGCTCAACCTGCTATCCAACGCGGTGAAGTTCACCCCTGAA
Organism: uncultured Pseudomonadota bacterium; assembly: GCA_903864555.1. Next base: position 4,567 of record CAIPGJ010000580.1, read on the forward strand.
GGCGGCCGGGTCGAGATCAGCGCACGCCAGGACGAGCATCAGGTGGTGATTGCAGTGTCCGACACCGGCGTGGGCATCGCGCCTGAGGACCACGAGGCGGTGTTCAAGGAGTTCCGTCAGGTAGGCGATGACTACACCCGTAAATCCGAAGGCACAGGCCTCGGCCTGACGCTCACGCGCCGCATGGTCGAGTTGCACGGCGGGACCATCACCCTGGAGAGCGCCCCCGGTCAGGGCTCGTGCTTCCGCTTCACCCTGCTGCGGCAGCCGTACGCCGCAGCAGCAACGGCATAGGGGAATCCACCATGGCACAGAAGATACTCATCGTCGAGGACAATGAAAAGAACCGCAAGCTGGCACGCGACATCCTGCAGTATCACAGCTTCGACATCCTCGAGGCGGACAATGCGGAGTCCGGGATAGAGATCGCCAATCGCGAGTCACCGGCCTTGATCCTGATGGACTTCCATCTGCCCGGCATGAATGGCATCGAGGCGCTGGCCGCACTGCGCTCGGGCGAGGCCACCAGGGGCATCCCGGTGATGGCCGTCACCGCCTCGGCCATGACCGAAGAGAGGGTGAAAATCATTGCCGCCGGCTTTGACGGGCTGCAGACCAAGCCGATTCACCTCAAGGAATTCGTGGAGGCGGTCAAGATCCTGGCAGCCAAGGGTTCGGCAAGATGAGCAGCCAGGCTTCGCAACCTGCCCCGGCGCGTCCATCAAGGATACTGGTCGTCGATGACACGCCCATGAATGTGAAGATGCTGGCCGACATTCTGACCTTCCGGGGTTATCAGGTGCATACCGCGTCCGGCGGGCGCGAGGGCCTGCAGTCCATGGCGGAACACGCCCCGGACCTGGTGCTGCTGGACGTGATGATGCCGGAGATGAACGGCTATGAAGTATGCAAAGCCATCCGCGCCGACCCGGCCACCGAAATGACCCCCGTCGTGATGGTCACTGCGCTCGACCCCGCGCAGGAGCGGGTGAAGGGCATCGAGGCCGGTGCCGATGACTTTCTCAGCAAGCCCATCAACCAGGCCGAACTGCTGGCGCGCGTTCGCTCCCTGCTGCGGATCAAGGCTTATCAGGACACCATCGCCGAGCAAGCGCGCGAACTGAAGGCCTGGAACGAGACCCTGGGGCAGCGCGTGCACCAGCAGGTCGCCGAACTCGAATCCCTGGGCCGGCTGAAGGGGTTTTTCTCTCCGGAACTGGCCCAGGCCATCGTGTCCGGTGGTGCCAATGAAATCCTCAAGCCGCATCGGCGCGAGATCACCGTGCTGTTCCTCGACCTGCGTGGCTTCACCGCCTTTACCGAGTCGGCCGAGCCCGAGGAGGTGCTGGGCGCGCTCGCCCAGTATCACGAACTGGTGGGCAGCCTCGTGTCCCGGCACCAGGGCATGGTGGAGCACTTTGCGGGCGATGGCATGATGATCTTCTTCAACGATCCGATACCGCTGCCGGATGCACCGGCCCAGGCTGCCACCATGGCCCTCACGCTGACGGAGCGCTTCGCGTCGCTGCGCACCGCCTGGCGCCGGCAAGGCCACGAACTGGACCTTGGCATCGGCATGGCCGTGGGTTACGCCACCCTGGGGGCCATCGGCTTCGAAGGCCGGCGCGAGTACGCCGCCATCGGCAGCGTGAACAATCTCAGCGCTCGTCTGTGCAGCGAGGCGCAGGGCGGACAGATACTGACCAATCTGAAAACCCTGAACCGGATCGAGGACGTGGTACTCGCCGAACCCGTGGGCGAGCGTATCCTGAAAGGCTTTGCCCAGCCGGTATCCCTATTCAATATCACCGGACTGCGGGGCTGAACTCCATGGCCATGCAGATCAGTCACTTTTGTCCGGACAGAGAGGGTGCTGCGTACGGCATGGTGCCGCCGCACAGGTATCCTGTGCTCCGCCGGCAGACTCAACACAGGAAGGGAAGTCCATGAGCATCCACACCATCAAACCCGCTGACTGGATGGACGACGACTGGGAGCGCTCGCAGGCCGCGCTCGAGGGCATGGGCGACGGACTGCCGCTGGTGGTGCCCACCCCCGCCCGGGTGGAAGCCATGCTGAAGGCAGTGGGCGCCAATGGCAGCGAGGCGATCGCCGTGCTGGCCCCGGCCTTCGGCGAGGCCACCTGGCGCAATGTCGCCGAGAACGCCGTGATGGCGGGTTGCCTGCCGGAGTACCTGCCGGTGATCGCCGCCGCTGCAGCGGCGGTGGCGAAGGATGAATACAACCTGCTCGGCATCCAGACCACCACCGGCAATGCCGCGCCCATGCTCATCGTCAACGGCCCTGTCGCCCTGCGCATAGGCATGAATGCCGCCGGCAATGCGCTCGGGCCGGGCAACCGCGCCAACGCCACCATCGGCCGCGCCCTGCGCCTGGTGCTGCAGAACGTCGCCGGTGCCAAGCCGGGCGAGATGGACATGGCCACCCTTGGGCATCCGGGCAAGTACACCTGCGCCTTTGCCGAGAACGAAGCCGCCAGCCCCTGGCCGCCTTTCCACACCACGCGCGGCTACACCCGCGAGCAGAGCGTGGTCACCGTGCTGGGCTGCTCCGGCTTCATCGAGGTGGTGGACTCCACCAGCGCCAAACCGGAAGACCTGATCCGCACCTTTGCCAGCTCCATGGTGTTCGCCGGCAGCGTCGGCCAGACCGGCATCGTCGCCAGCGGCCAGCCCCTGCTGATCATGCCGCCCGAACACGCCGAGCATTTCCACCGCGAAGGCTGGTCGCGCGAGGACGTGCAGGCCGCGCTGCTGCGCGAAGCCACGCTGCCGCTGGAACGGCTGTCACCGGCGGTGCGGCAACGCATCACCGAACATCGCGCCAGCACCGGCGAGGACATCGGCGCGCCGGCGCACATCGCGCACGAGGCGAAGGACATCCTCATCGTCGTCGCGGGCGGCCCCGGCGTGAAGGCGGCCTATGTGCCGACCTGGAGCGGGTCGAAGGCCGTGAGTCAGCTGATCCGCACGTGATGCATGCCGGGATACGCGCCGAACCCGGGCAGTGAAGCCGATAAAATCTGGCGCAATATAGTGCGTCGGCGTGCGCTAATAGAACGCCTCCCACTTCGGAGAATCCCCATGACCACCCCATCCCGAACCCTCCTGCAGGCCACGCTGGGCGCAGCCGTTGCCAGCGGGATCCTCACCGCCCCCGCCCATGCTCAGACCGGCTACCCCAACCGCCCGGTGCGCGTGGTGGTGCCCTTCGTGCCCGGCGGCAGTACCGACATCATCGGCCGCACGGTGGCGCAGAAGCTGAGCGAGGCCTGGGGCCAGTCGGTGCTGGTGGACAACCGCGGCGGCGGGGCGACCATCATGGGCACGGAGATCGTGGCCAAGGCGCCCCCTGACGGCTACACGCTGCTGATCGCCTCGGCTTCCTTCACCACCAAAATGAGTCTGGTGGACAAGCTCCCCTACGACACGCAGGCCGACTTCACGCCAATCACCCTGATCAACACCACGCCGCTGGTGCTGGTCGTGTCGCCCAACAGCCCGGCGAAGACGGTAAAGGACCTGATCGCGCTGGCAAAGGCCAAGCCCGGCCAGTTGAATTACGGGTCGTCGGGGATGGGCGGGTCCAACCACCTGTCAGGGGAATTGTTCGCCGCCATGGCCGGCATCCAGGCCTCGCATGTGCCCTACAAGGGCAATGCGCCGGCGCTCACCGACCTGATGGGCGGCCGCGTTGATTTCATCTTCAATGGCGCCACCGCCGTGATGCCGCTGGTCAAGGCGGGCAAGCTGCGCGCCCTGGGCGTGACCAGCCGCGAACGCGCGGGCGCGGCGCCGGACCTGCCCACCATGGACGAATCCGGACTCAAGGGCTATTCGGCCGTGGCCTTCAATGGCATCGTCGCTCCGGCCAGGACGCCGCGGGACATCATCGCCAGGATCAATGCCGATGCGGTGAAAGGCATCCAATCCGCCGATACCCGCGAGCGCCTGAAGGCCGACGGCTCCGACCCGGTGGGCAGCACGCCCGAACAGTTCGCCGCCTTCCTCAAGGAGGAGATGGGCAAGTGGGCGAAGATCATCAAGGACAACGGGATCAGAGGCGAGTGAGGCTGGCGCACGGCCTGCGGTAATCGGCGCAGTGATGGTTACGGCACCCCGCAAGGCAGCGCAGACACTGCGCAAGCGTTGAAACCCGGAAATGATTCCAAGCCCTAGTAATATGATCAATTAGAGATCATATCTTCTGTGTTTATTACGTCTACATAAGCATTGTGATCACGGCTCCGGGGTGCCGGTGTCCTGGGTGCCCAGCGCTATGCCCGCCCGCGCAGCAGCAGCCAGGGCCTGGTATCTGACCTTGAAGGCGTCCAGAGTTTCTTCCTCCAGTTCTTCCAGGTCGAGCAGGGCGTTGTGCGCGCCACGGGTGGCGCGTATCAGCTCGTCGAGTTTGAGCTGTATCGCCTCGGTGTCGCGGTTCTGGGTGTTCTGGATGAGAAAGACCATGAGGAAAGTGACGATGGTGGTGCCGGTGTTGATGACCAGTTGCCAGGTGTCGCTGAAACCGAAGACCGGTCCGGTAATGACCCAAACGATGATGATGGCCACGGCAAAGGTGAACATGGGCGGGCGGCCGCAATAGCGGGAGGCGGTCTTGGCCAGGCCTGAGTACAGCGCGGTGGGTTTCATGGGCGAACTCCAGTCTGAAGAAACGCTGATCAAGTATCGAACGAGGATAGTCGTTGAAATGTTTCCTCTGAAGTAGGGGATTTACAAGGGGGCCTAGCAGTTTGTTGAATTTATCCCGTGATTGGGTAAACGGGGATAAGG
>CAIPGJ010000581.1 GCA_903864555.1 uncultured Pseudomonadota bacterium
ATGACCTGCTCTTTGCCGGCATCGTCCTTCCTCATGCCGACCAGCACCACGGAAAAGCCGTTGGAAAGACGGGCGATGACCGGAAATGCCTGCCCTGCCCCGATCAACTGCGCCCAGCCCAGTCTGGTGGCCTTCACCTCCAGGCCGGATTCCCGGGCCAGGGTGACCATCACTTCCTCGGAGACTTCCGGCTCGGAGATGGCGTGCTCGCGCTTGAGCCTCTCCACGGTCAGTTCCACGCCATGCTGGCGCGCGACCAGAACCAGGCACTGAAGTGCGGTATCCATCAGGAATTCAAACCATGCTCGATTTCACGACTCCGGGCGCCTTCGCCAGCCTTGCGGCCGGCAACGGCGAGGCAACGCACATCCGGAGCTCGCTGCGCCGCCGGATGCACTGCCGGGACTGGCAATCAGAAGTTGGGGGACTTGCCGGCCTTGCCGGCAGGGGCTGCCTTGGCGGCTGCCGGAGCAGCAGCAGGTGCACCGTCACGACGCTGCAGCAGGCCCTTGTCCTGGAGCTGCTTCACTACCTGCTCGAAGGCTGTGAAGGTCTGCACGAAGGCTTCGGGCGAGAGCAGCACGCGGTGGCTCAGCTCACGGGGCGGGCGACCATCCTTGTCCTTGGCGCCAGCGGTGTAATTGTAGAAATCGACGCGCACGACGCCGGAGGTAATCGAGATCTCTTCAACGCCATCACAGTATTTCTGTTCCATGCCATGCTCCTTTTACGGTTATCTGGTTCAGGTTGGCGGTGCCCGGCACCATCACCCTGCTCATCAATGTCAAGCGGCAGAAGGCCGGGCTGGCCGGCATCTGCCTGCCTTGCCGGTTACTGCTTGCCTGCGGGATCAGCCGGCTGGTTCGCCTGGACGGCGGCCTGGCGCATCTGGGTGGCCACCTGGTTGAGGAAGTCCACCATGCCGAAGAACTGCGGGGCACCTATGGCGATGCGGCACACGGTCTCGCGACGCATGCTGACCGGCGAGGAATCGATGCCCAGCGTGTAGAAATTCAGTTTCAGGACCGGGCCGGACACGTTCATGCCGTGAATGCCCTCGACATAAAACTCCGGATCACCGGCCGCCTGCCCTACGAGTTCAAGGGTCGTTTTTTCGTCGATCTTCGATTGCTGAATGATGCGTGCGCTCATTGGAGCCTCCCTGAGAGTGGTGAAGTGCCAGGTTGTCAAACCGCTGCCGGACCACATCAGCAGTTGCCTGATACCGCCGATACTGCTGAAAGGCCCTTATCACAACTTGGCTTTTCAATATTGATCAGGGTGCACAAAACGTATGCGTTTGTACATTTTTCATATTATATATTTATTGCATTTATTTGGTAAATATGAAATAGCTTTCCCATGGGAAAGGCCTGGCCATGGCATTGACTGGCCACCTGGTCCAGACTCCCTCACGATTTTTCCGAATCTGCCTCGGCCTACCCGAAGCGCGCCGGGGCCTCCCCCCGGCACGCCAAGCAGGCTCAGGGGATGCGGAAGCGGCCGATGCCCTGCAACTCGCCCGACAGGCCAATGCGCAGCCAGCACAGGCGGGTGCCACGCGCCAGCACGTTGCGCCCCAGGTCCATCAGCAGGTCGCCCATGGCGCCTGGGCGCGCGACGATCTCGCAGCACCACAGGTTGGGACCGGAGCGCCACTGCGATGCCGGCACGGGATGGCGCAGCGTGACGTAGCGCTGCGCCGCCTCGTCGGATAGCCAGGCCCAGTTGACGAAGGCGTACGGCGCCCCCCCCTTCATGAGCAGGCGGAACTGCCCGTTGACCAGGCTGGGAAAGAGCTGGTCAAACAGCACATTCACCGGATGCACGAAATGCAGCGGCGAAGTTTCATAGAGCGCCAACACCTGCGGCAGCACCGAGAGGGCGCGGGCGATGGCGCGGGCGTCGGTCGGCGGCTGTACTTCGCCCGGCACCGGCGCACGGCCGGGCACCGGCGACACAGCGGCCGTGGCGGTGGGCGCCGTCAGCGGCGGGAGGGGCGCAGCCGGATTCATGCCGGCTCGCACAGGTCGCACAAGGCCGCCCCGAACACATTGCCCATGCCCGAGGCGAGCGAGAGCACCCGGCGCACCGGCATGCGCCGGTCTTGCATGAGGTAGCGCTCGTCCCCGCCGGTGCGGTTGGGGATGCCGCGCGCCACGCCCTCACGCGCATCGCGCAGCACCAGGATGGTTTCCAGCAGGCCGCTGGCGCCCATGGTGTGGCCGA
>CAIPGJ010000582.1 GCA_903864555.1 uncultured Pseudomonadota bacterium
CGAAAGCTTTTTCTACGTCTGACTTGCTCGATTTCGGAGGTGAAGGAGGCATAGGGCTGGTAGATGAAGCATCTCCCGTGATCGTGGGGCGCTGCGACGTTAAGCCGCCTGGAACGTCGGCAAGTATCGGAAGCTCATCAACCTTATCGCCAGGGCCGTCGTCCTTCGGCCAAAGCTTCATCACATTCCGTTTCAAGAGAAGCAGTGGCCGGTCCTCGTACACTTTCTCAGGCGGCAATGTTCCCGCCTGCAACTCGGGCCACGATGCCTGCTTGTTATTGTCTGGATTTAAGTAACGCGCCGCTCCGGGGTCCCAGCTGACCATTGTGTGACCGACCATTGTGCCTTGGGCCCCATCCCGCGACATTCCGACATTCCGAATAACAGTGAAGCCAGGGTCTTTGAAGGCGCTGGGATCAGAATCGGCCCATCGCGTCTCGACTTCTCTATCCTTAAGAGCTGCTACGATCTGCTGCTCCGCTTCTTCGTGCGCACATCGCTCCGTCTCACAAACGTGCGCTCGCGCCTCTTTGGGCGTGATCCATAACTTGCGATCTCTCGCGGCCTTTGAGACATACGGCACAATGCACCTCCGCCGGTGCCCGCAAGATGATGGCGCGGCGGTCCCGTGCGGAACGGGATTTTCGGGGATCAGCCTAGCCGCGCTACGTCAATTATAGCATGGCCACAAGTTCACGACCTCGGCTGAGTGCCCCGTATTATTTTACTGTGCGGCGCATCGCTATGACGTTGTCAGTCCTAACAACTGGCTGATGTGATGTGATGGGCGCGGTTGGTGGTGGGTCTGATCTGGCCCAGAGTTTGGAAGCAACGTCCTCGGCCTTCAGATGGGTATAACGCGCCAGCATCCGATAATCCTTGTGGCCGCTGATAACCGCCACCTCCGGTACGCTGAGGCCCATCTCAAAGAACCGGGTGATGGCTTCGTGCCGAAGGTCATGAAAATGAAGGTCGGTGATGCCGGAGCGTTTGATCAGGCGCTTCCAAGCGAGGGCAAAGGCAATGGCGGTTAAAGGGAAGGGACGTGCCTCTTTGGTTTCCAGTTGGGCATCAAGTATGCGTAGGGCCGCATGTGACAAGGGGATGGTTCTGGGGGTTCCAGTCTTGGTGGTGGGTATCTTGAGGGTCCGAGCCAGCCTGTCGATATGCTGCCATTGAACATTGAGGATTTCGCCTCGGCGCATCCCTGTCTCAATGGCAAACTTGATGGCAGCAAGTAGATGGGGTTTGAGGCACTTTTTAGCCGCCTCCAGCATCATTTCCAGTTCACCCTGATGCAGCCGCCGATTGCGAGGAGCATCGCCCATGGCCCTGCGGATGCCAGCTATCGGGTTGTCTAGAGGCAATCCCCATTCAGACTGTGCTGTGCGGTAAATGTGACTAAGTGTGGCGAGTTCGCGGTTGATGGTCGCTGGCTTGACCATTGATAGCCGTTCATCGCGATAACGGCTGAAGTGCTGTGCGGTGAGGCTTGTTAGACACTCCCCTGTAAAGGGCTGTCCTAGGATGGCCCCCAGCATGATGGCTTCATTCTTCCGGCTCCGCTTCTTGACCGTCACCGTGGCGATGTAGCGCGTAATGAGGTCTGCCAGAGTTACCCGCCGGATGTCTTCAGCGCCCGTCCCGAGGCCTCCGCGTTGAATCTGGGTCTCAGCTTTTAGCGCCCACCTATCTGCGTCCTGTTTACGTAGGAAAGTCCTCGTGACTGGTCGGCTACCTAGGGTGCGTACCTGGACCTGCCATTTGCCGTTTCGTTTGCGAAAGGTCGCCATTTCCTGTCCCCGTTGTGACTGGGTTGTGACAGGTCTCGA
>CAIPGJ010000583.1 GCA_903864555.1 uncultured Pseudomonadota bacterium
CGGGTTGCGCTGCGATTCTCGGAAAAGCGGGTCTTCCGCCGCGTTTGCCGGTCCTGTCTCAGTCGATCTTGGCCCCGGAAGCCTTGACGACTTTTGCCCATTTCTGGATCTCGGCCTGAACAAAGGCGGAAAACTCTTCCGGCGTATTGCCCACCGGTTCTGCGCCCTGGTTGGTAAGGCGTTCATGCATGTCGGGCGACTTCAGCGCCCTGGATACGGTGCCGTGGATCTTTCCGATGATGTCCCGGGGTGTCTTTGCCGGCGCGTGCATGCCGAACCACGATGTGGCCTCATAGCCGGGCAGTCCTGCTTCGGCGATGGTGGGTATGTCGGGCAGCGTCGCGGCGCGCCTTGCCGAGGTCACCGCAATGGCGCGCAATTTCCCGGCCTTGATCTGTGACAGCGAGGAGGGCAGGTTGTCGAACATCAGTTGCACCCGGCCTGCGAGCAGGTCGATGACGGCCGGTGCGCTGCCCTTGTAGGGCACATGCACCATCTCTGTACCGGTCATGCTCTTGAACAGCTCTGCCGACAGGTGGATGGAGGTGCCGCTGCCACTGGACGCGTAGGAAAGCTGTCCCGGGCGCGCCTTCGCATAATCAATGAGTTCCTTTACGGTCCTCACCGGCACGCTGGGGTGGACCTCCAGAACATTGGGCACGGCGGCCAGCAGGCTGATGTGCTCGAAATCGCGCATCACGTTGTAGGGGATGTCGGGATAGAGCGAGACATTGATGGCCTGGGGGCTGACCGCCCCCACCAGCAGCGTATAGCCATCGGGTGCCGCCTTGGCCACGATGTCCGAGCCGAGATTGCCACCGGCACCGGGCCGATTCTCCACCAGCACCGACTGTCCCCAGGCCTTGGTCATTTCGGCGCCGACGGCGCGTGCAACGATGTCCGTCGTGCCGGCAGCGGCAAATGGCACCACGACGCGAATGGCCTTGGATGGATAGCTTGCCGCGCCTTGGGCTATCACCGAAGGCACGCTGACCAGGAGCAGGGGCAGGGCCAGGACAAGGTGTCGCTTCATGGAGTTCTCCTTTGATTGGATGACGGTCTGGGTGAGACGCGAGGGTGTTCAGCGGTTCTGCCAGTTGGGCTTGCGCTTTTCGGAGAAGGCGCGTGGACCTTCCAGAAAATCCTGGCTCTGGATGTTGCGCAGCTGCGCCGGGTAGATGACGCCGGCAGCCTGCTCCACCGAGGCGACATTCTGTCCCCGCAGCGCGGCTTCCTTGGAGGCCCGGATCGCCAGTGGAGAGCATTCAAGGATCTGCGCCGCCCAGCGTCGCGCACCGGTCAGGGCCTGGCCTGCGGGAACCACTTCATTGAGGATGCCCAGCGCAAAGGCCTCCTGGGCTGGCACCTGGCGGCCGGTGAGGATCATGCCCATGGCGTGTTTCTGCGGAATCATCCTCGGCAACCGGTGCACTCCGCCGGCACCGGCAATCAGGCCTACACGCGGCTCCGGCAAGCCAAATTTGGCGCTGTCCGCGGCGACGATGATGTCGCAGGC
>CAIPGJ010000584.1 GCA_903864555.1 uncultured Pseudomonadota bacterium
GGGCCTTTTCGAGCTTGTCGGCGGGCAGGCTGCATAGCAATTCGAGACGCCGCTTGATGGCGTGCAGCGTTTTGCGGAACGCTTCCAGCTTCTGTGCTTGCGTGCCTTCGGCCTCGGATGGGTCGGGGTATCCCCAGTGGGCAGTGGCGGGGTGGCCCGGCCAGACGGGGCAGACTTCCCCGGCCGCGTTGTCGCATACCGTGATGATGAGATCCATTTGGGGCGCAGCGGTGCCCGCGAATTCATCCCAGCTTTTGCTGCGCAGCCCTTCGATGGAAATGCCGGAAGTTTGCAGGACCTGAAGCCCCAGCGGATTGGGTTGTTGATTGGGGCGAGGGCTGCTCCCCGCGGAAAATGCCTTGAAGCGGCCATTGCCGATGGCGTTCAACACCGCTTCGGCGAGGATGCTGCGGGCCGAGTTGTGAGTGCAGAGGAACAGGACGTTCAGTGGTCGTGAGTGGGATGTCATGGGCGTCGATTCAGCAGCAGGTGGATTTGGCGCCGGCAGGCGAGCAGCAAGCGACCTGTGGCTTCGAGGCCGGTGTACAGCAGTTCTCAGACGCCATGGCCGGAGCCGCTTGCGGCGCGCAACAAGCCGGGCTTGCGGCAATTCCCCGATCTTCGTTGAATACCGGGATGTCTCCCAGGGTGTGGAACTGTTCCCATGCCACCCCCTGCGGATCAGTGATCCAATGCTTCTCGCTGCGCGCGTAGCAGCAGGTGGTTTCTCCCTCGTCCAGCAGGGCCATTTCGGCCGCCTGCGCGCGAGCTTTGAGTTCATCGAGCTCAGAAGCTTCATCGACCTGGAACCCCAGGTGGTCAATGCCCGGCTTGGCGCCGCGGGTGGAAATCGCAAAATTCACCCGCGGTTCGTCGAGCATCCATTTCGCATAGTCGGTTTCGATGCGCGCGGGTTCGGTGGCGAACAGGCGCGAGTAAAAGTTGATGCTGGCCTGGATGTCGTCAACATGCAGATGTACGTGGAAACGTTTCAAGGTGAATTCCTTTCAGCAGTCGCATTTGGTGACTGTGTCCGCCAGGCAAGCCTCGCCCTGGCAGCAGTTTTGGGTGAGATAGGAGAGCACCGCGTTCATGCGGTCGTATTGCGCTCGGTAGATCAGGTTGCGTCCATGGCGTTCCTGGGTCACCAGGTCGGCATGCATCAACTCTTTCAAATGGAACGAGAGGGTGTTGGGGGGCACCTTCAGTGCTTCGGCTAATGCACCGGGTGTCAGCCCGGCCTCGCCGGCGACAACCAGTGCACGGAAAATCTCCAAGCGAGACGCTTGGGCAAGCGCAGCGAGGGCTCTTACGACGGCAATAGATTCCATAATTCTATTGTAGTAGAGATATCGACCAATACGCAATCCGAAAATTGGCAAGGTTTGATTGGCGGCTTTGATCGGGGGCTTTGATGCCTATTGCCGGACGGAAAATGGTTAATTCATCGGCATCCACTTTGAAATAGCCGTTCTTAAGCTGCATCAATGTGCGACTGCGAGATTTATCCAGAATGTCTTCAGTGGGGACATCCCCGCTTGTTTTCCGAAATGAACCATTTATGGACTTTGTCCTGCAATTGCTAAGCAGTGGAGCGGGCAACCTCGCTGCCTACCTGGCCGCCCATGTGTTGTTGTGTCTGTTGCCGGCGTTTTTCATTGCCGGTGGGATGGCGGCGCTGATTCCGAAGGCCAGTATCACCCGTTGGCTGGGGCGAAATACCCCTGCCTACGTGTCCTATCCGGCCGCAGCCGTGGCGGGGTCGTTGCTCGCGGTATGTTCCTGCACCATCGTGCCGCTGTTCGCGGGCATCTACCGCAAGGGCGCGGGCATTGGCCCCGCGATAACCTTTTTGTTCTTTGCTCCGGCTGGCAACATCATGGCGTTGGCCTACACCGGCAGCATTCTTGGGGCGGACTTCGCATTTGCCCGCTTCCTGCTTTGCTTGCTATTCGGGATTGGCATTGGTCTGCTGATGTCGATGTTGTTCTGGCGGGACGACGTCAGTCATGATGCACAGACCGATATGCTGTTTGCCGACAAGGCGAACATCGGCGCAGAGGCCACCGGAGTGCTGTTAGCCCTGGTTGCATTGCTTATCGCCGGTACCTTGAAGCTGTGGCCGCTTACCTCAACCATCGCAAGCATCAGCCTGCCTTTGGCCGGGGCCGAGGACTGGCAGTCCACTTTGCTCAAGTGGGTGCCGTTCGACGCTGCCAAAGGGGAGGAAGGGGTCAGTGTGCAGGGCTCGCTCCTGATCGTTCTGTTAGTGATGATCTGGGCGGCCGCCTGGAAGGGCATGGAGAACATCGTCGAAGGTGCCAATCGCTGGACTTGGATTGCATTGAGCCTGTGCGCGACGACACTGCTGTTGGCGGCAATGAGATTGACGCCGCAGGCTGATGGACTCGAAGTTGCCTTCACCGGCCGATTATTCGCCGTCGCCTTGGCGCTATGGGCGGTGTTTCACTATGCACGGCGGTTGCCCTCGGACAACTGGCAGGCCTGGTTGTGGGAGTCATGGCGGTTTGTGAAGCAGATCTTTCTTTTGCTGGTGGCCGGCGTAATCGTTGTGGGCATGCTGCGCCAGTTGATTCAGCCGGAATGGATTCAATCTCTCGCGGGCCGCAACAGCGTTCAGGCCAACTTCGTCGCAGTGATCTTTGGCATCTTCATGTATTTCCCCACGCTGGTTGAAGTGCCGGTGGCGCGCATGTTCCTGGACCTCGGTATGCACAAGGGGCCGCTGTTGGCCTACCTGATGGCCGATCCGGAACTCAGTCTGCAAAGCATTTTGATGGTCGCCGCTGTTATCGGTCGAACCAAGGCGTTCACCTACGTAGGCTGGGTGGCGCTTTTCAGTATTTGCGCTGGAATGCTGTACGGCGCATGGGTGGATGGAGCAGGTCTGATCTGGTTGGTGACAGGATTGGCTGCATTTATCGCCGTCCTCACATTGGCATTCGCACTGCTGCATCGGTACCAGCGGAGTGCCATTCACGTTGCTTGAGCGTTCCAAGGAGAAGACCATTATGTTGACGGTAAAGATACTGGGTTCCGGCTGTGCCAATTGCAGGAAGCTGGAGGCCGTGGCGCGTGAAGCTGCCACCACCGCGGGCTTGGAAGCGGAATTCCTCAAGGTCACCGGCATGAAGGACATCCTGGCTTATGACCTGCTTTCCACGCCTGGATTGGTGATCAACGAAAAACTGGTTAGTAGTGGCCGCATTCCGACCAAGGCGGAAGTGCAGAAATGGATGAACGACTGATTTGCATGTTCCCAGGCCTTTTGCGTTCAACCAATTGCCTGCGACTCAAATGAAATCGAGCGGAACTACGGGATTTGAGCGGAACTACGTCATCAGGATGAAACCCCAGACCAAGGCCAGGTTGACCAGGCTGAGCATGACCGCCGCGCTGCCAATGTCCTTGGCGCGTTTCGCCAGCGTGTGTTGATCCAGCGAAATGCGGTCCACCGCTGCTTCGATGGCCGAGTTCAGCAGTTCCACGATCA
>CAIPGJ010000585.1 GCA_903864555.1 uncultured Pseudomonadota bacterium
GACACCCTGCTGCCATGGACTTGTCCTGTCCACCTTCCTCTGCCCCCCTCCCCTGCCACCGGTCAGCGACCTGAACTGCCTCGTGGAGAAGCGGTAATATGCCCTGGTCGCCCCGCCTGCCAGCGGGCAAACCCGATCTGCCACGATGACCATGCAACGCTGCCACATCGTCGATGCCGCCCAACTGCCCTGGCGCGACAGTGCGTCCGAAGGCGTGGGCTACGCCTGCCAGGTGCTGCTCGATGGTGCGGACGGCGCACCCGAGGCGCTGCGCTTTCGTTTCCGCGACTGCCCCTCGGTGTATGCCCACATGCACCTCACCTCGCAATTCCAGCTGCTGCTGCACGGGGCCATGGATTTTCCGCGCGGGGTGAAGCACCTCGAAGGCCTCGCCATCCACTACACCGACCACAACATGCCCTATGGCCCGTTTGCCGTGTCCGGCGGGCATGAGATGCTGGTGCTGCATCCCAAGGCCGGCGGCATCATTTCCATGGCCAACCACGATGCCCGGCGCAAGATCAACCTGACCGGCCGCCTGTATGCCACGGGCGAGGATGCCTGGGACTGGAGCCCGCTGCCGGAGATTCCCGGCGCCCGCGTGAAGCCGCTGATGCCCGAGCACTTCGGTCCCATGGCCATGCTGGTGCAACTGCCCCCGGGGGCACCGCTGACCACCGCCCCCGCGGCGTTCGGCCGTTATGAAGTGGTGGTTGAAGGCTCGGCCCTGATGGACGGGCAGGACATCCTGGCGCCGGGCTTTCGCTATGTGTGCGGACCTGAGGCGCCCACTGCGCTGACCGCCGGCGATGAGGGCGTGACCCTGGCGCTGCTGGGCTTTGACAGCGACGCCCTGGAAGGCGGACTCACCGGCGAAGGCCTGTCGCTGGAAGCGGAACAGGCCATGGCCAGGGCCATCTGACGAGCACCATCCATAGCAACACCGTAGGAGGATGACATGACAGAGCAAGCCACAGCATCGCCGGAATCACAAGGGCAAGCGGAGCAGCCACCCTTCCGCATCGTCGTGTTCGCGGACTTCGTCTGTCCCTACAGCTATCTCACCGTCTCGCAGGTCGATCGCCTCGCCACCGAATACGGCGTGCGACCGATATGGCGCCCGCACTGGCTGCATCCAGAGACCCCGCCCGAGGGCACGCCACGCGGACCGGAGGAAACCAGCGCCCGCCAGCAGCGCCTGCTGGCATGGATCAAGGACATGTCACCGGAACATCTGGATCGCATCCGCATCCCGGAGAAGCGCCAGTACAGCTTCCTCGCCTTCGAGGCGCTGGAATATGCTGCCGCACTGGGGCTGGACTTCGAGTTCAAGACCGCACTGTATGAATTGATGTGGACGGCCGGCCAGGACATCGGCGAGGTCGAGACCCTGGTGAATGCCGCACAGATCGCCGGCATCGCCCCTGAAGACATGCGCTACTCCATGGAGAACCGCCTCTACGCCCAGCGCGCCCTGGATGCCGTGAACCAGGCCCGCACCCTGGGCATCACCAACACCCCCACCCTCATCCTCGGCCGCACCCGCATCAACGGCTGGCATTACTACGAGGTGCTGCAGGAGGTGATCGAGAAGCAGGGGCTGCGGGCGGTGGCGTGAAGCCGATATTGTTGTCAAGGAAACACTATCAAGCTTCGATTTTGAGGAAGAGTAGAAAGTGTTTCCCCTGAAGTCGGGGATAGACAAGGGAGCGTAGCCCACTTGTTCAGTCCTTCCTTAAATCTGATCATATAACAGGGTTAACCAGGAAGAGGTGACACATGATACGCACGATGAGCGGAGCGGAAGCAATCGAACGGCGACGCGTGATCCATTCTCCAGGAACGGATCGACCCCATTGGGGAACAGAATATTTTGGTGAACGATGGCCGGACGAGAACGCAAAGGAAACCGGCCCACAGTCGCTCATGACGGAGCTGGACGCCAATGAATACGCGATGGCCCACTATCACGGGCTTGATCAATTTCAGATTTTTGCAGCGGGTACCGGCAAGATGGGCCGGACGTTCCTGCAGCCATTGACACTACAGTTCAAGGATCACCATACGGCATATGGGCCGTTCACCGCGGGTCCGCAAGGACTGACTTTCTTTTCTATGCGCATGACGACCGCAAACGCGGCTCCGGTCTTCATCAATACCCCTGGTTACAAGGAAAAGTTGCAGCCCAGCAAGCGTAGAAACCTCATCTCGTCGCCGCTCTCATTTTCCACCGAGCCAGTCCTCATGAACCGTGCGGAAGCGACTTGGGAACCCATCGCGCCCTTCGACCAGCATGACGACGGATTGATGGCGAATCTCGTAAGACTGGGCGCCAATATGTCAGTCATGGGCCCTGATCCGAAGCGATCTGCCGGCTATTACCTGTTTGTATGCAATGGCAGCTTGGATAGGGACGGTAAAACCTATCCGCTTTGGTCCATGGTGGTCGTTGAGCCAGAAGACGGCGCCCTGGAAATAAAGTCCGGCAATAAAGGCCTCGAGGTATTGGTCCTCGAGTTTCCAATTCAGCGTTAAGTCAGCCGAATCCCAAACGAAGGAGACCCACATGCTGCGAAATAAACTGGTCAAACACTCATGGCTGGCGATAGTTCCTTTCCTCTCGGGCCTTGCATTTGCCCAGGAAAGTGCCAATAACTACCCTTCAAGAGTGGTAACAATCATCATACCCAATGCACCCGGCGGCTCCATCGACAAGGACGTCCGCTTGTATGCCCAGAAATTGACTGAGAGCCTGGGCAAGCCTTTCGTCATGGACTTCAAGACGGGTGCGGGTGGCTCAATTGGCACGACTTACGTTGGCAAGGCTCCCGCCGATGGTTACACGCTATTGGGAATGACATCAAACTTCAGCGTGAATCCAGCGTTGTATGCAAAATTGCCTTACGACCCGATACGGGACTTCGCTCCCGTTTCACAAATGTACACACGTGGCTCCATCCTGGTGGTGCATCCGAACTTCCCTGCAAACTCCTGGTCCGAGTATCTCGCCTATGTAAAAGCCAACCCAGGCAAGGTCAATTTTGGAACCTCCGGTGCCGGAGGCGTGTATCACATCGGCGGCGCCTGGCTGCACAGCGAAATCAACGCAAAAGTGACCTTCATTCACTACAAAGGGGCGGGGCCCTTATTGACCGATCTCATGGCAGGCACGGTTGATACATTTCCCCCGTCACCATTCATGTCTCTTGGATTGATCAAGGGCGGCAAGCTTAAACCAATAGCCATGCTGAGCGCAGAGCGGTCGTCTTTTTTCCCGGATCTGCGTACGGTCGCGGAACAAAGTCTGCCAGGATTCGATTTTTTCACCTGGGGTGGAATCATCACCACTGGCGGAACGCCGCCGGCAATTGTCAATAAGTTAAGCGGCGAACTTGCCAAAGTCGCCAAATCACCTGATGTGCTGAAGATAGCGGCAAGCGATGGAACCACCATGGTTGGAAGCACTCCGGAAGCATTCCGGAATCTCATTGCCAGCGAGATTGTTCGCTGGAAAAAGGTTGTACGGGACAACAATATCAAGGTTGAAGAATGAACTCGTTGTGCGAGCGAAAATAAGCAATCGCATCTGAAGCTTTTTTTCGCCGCCAAATGCTCGGATGATAAAAACAGAGGAATCAGAATGTCTGACCGTACTATCGGCGGCCCTTCTGCCGCAATGGAAACCTCCGCGGCCGAAAGTCAGGGCTTCGACCCTGAAAAGCTGAGTCACGACGAACAATTCAAACTTTTGCTCGGATCAGTATGCCCGCGGCCTATTGCCTTGGTCACCACGCTCGGGCCGGCTGGCCCCAATGCTGCCCCTTTCAGCTTTTTCAACGCCTTTTCAGTGGATCCGCCCATGCTCGCCTTTTCTGCGAGTGCCAACGGCGGCGTCCTGAAAGACACTATCCGCAATATCCGGGACACGGGTGAGTTCGTGGTGCACTTGATCGACGATGATCTCAAACACAAGATGAATATCTGTGCCATCGAGTTTGCCCGCGATATCAGCGAAATTGCCGAGGCGGGTTTCACACCAGTCGCCTCGCTCAAAGTACGCCCGCCCCGCCTTGCCGAATGTCCCGTGCAGATGGAATGCAAACTTTCGCAAATCCTGCCTCTCGGCCGGATTCCACATCACCTGATCATCGGCGAAGTTGTTTATTTTCACTTCCGGAACGGCTTGGTGAATGAACGCATGCACGTGGACACGGCACGCCTTAATCCGTTGGGAAGGCTGTCAGGGCAGGAGAATTACACTCGCATCACCGATCGTTTTGGCATGCCCCGATTGCCCGTGCCCGCGGGCAAGGAACGCACCGGCGATGATGTGTTGCATAGTCCGAATACCATTTGAAAATGAAGACCCAATTTACCCGTGTAGCAGAAACACCCACATCATCATCGGAGAAACAGGGAATGCGGATGGTGGGGTGAGCAAGGAGACTGCACCATCAGCAACTCGTCCACGCCAGCCGCAGCAAGCATCAGCCCCCTGCATCAACCTTGATGCCCTTGTCCTGAATGACCTTCTTCCAGCGCGCCAGTTCGGCTATCAGGCGCTGGCGGAACACTTCAGGCGAATTGGCCACGGCCATGCTGCCCTGGGCGTCCAGTTGCTTCAGCACGTCCGGCGCACGCACCGCCCTGACCAGTTCCCCATGGATCCGATTGACCAGCGCCGGGGCCATGCCGGCCGGCGCAAAGACGCCAAGCCAACTGGGATATTCGACGTCATAGCCCTGCTCGATTGCGGTCGGCATATTGGGAAGCATCTTTGAGCGCTCGGTGTTCAGAATCGAGATGACGCGCAGCTTGCCGGCTTTGACGTTGGGCATGGCGTTGAAATAGGCGCCCGCATTCATGTGGGTGCGGCCGGCGATGAGGTCCACAGCTGCTTGTGCCGCGCCCTTGTAGTGCACCGGCGTGATGGCAATGCCGGCGGCGGACGCCAGGGACTCGCAGACGATGTGGGAGATCCCACCCGCCCCGCTGCCCGTCCCGCAGGTGAGTTCGCCCGGCCTTGCCCTGGCATGGGCCACCAGGTCCTTGAGGGTGTGCACATTGGGCAAGGCCACCGGACTGACCACCAGGGAGGTGACCCGATCGCTGAGTTGCGTGATCGGCATGAAGCTTTTCAGCACATCGAAGGGCAGATCCGGATGAAAGTTGGGAAACACTGCCATGCCGGAATTGTTGATCAGCAGCGTGTAGCCGTCAGGCGCTGCTCTGGCCACGTAAGCTGATCCGACCGTGGTGCCGGCGCCCGCCCTGAAGTCGAACACCCACGGCTGGCCGGTCAGTTCCTGCAGTTTCTGGGTGTAGATGCGCGCTTCCGCATCGGTGGTACCACCGGCGGCAAATGGAATCACCAGACTGACCGGTTTTGTCGGATAGGCCGTCACCTGGGCCTGCGCGCCGGCATTGAACAAGGCGCTGGCCAGGACGATGGCCAGTACGGTCTTGATGAGCCTCATGCGATTCCCCCCACGTATTGTGATCAACTACCCACTTCAATGACGCTCTGCCACCCCGGACCATCGAGTCAGCGCCGCGGCGGTGGTGGTCACGACATGTCGCACCAGTGACCGACGCCTGATTGCCTACGCCGCGACAGCCTTCCCATCCCTGATTTCATCAAGGAATGCGTGCATTTCCGATACGCATCGTTCGGGAATCATGAATGCAATTCCCTGGCCGTAGCCTTCGAACAAGATCAGCTTGGCATGAGGAATGCTTTTCTTCATTTGATTCATCTGATCGATGGGAGCAGTTCTGCTGTTCGCACCGGACATGACCAGGACCGGTGCGCTGATTTTGTGGAGGTGAGGGAAAAAGTTTCCACGCGCCATTTCGGCGTGCTGTGCAATCGCAATGTGGCGCGGCGTCTTGTCGTTTTCCGCGATGGACCATTCAATCCATTCGGGCGACATCTTTTCCACATCGATCCGGGTTCGCAGGGTTTTCCTGGCCCAATACCCCACACCGAACTTCGCGACTTCCTCCTCGACAAACAAGTCATTGGTCGCCTTGGGCAGTTGCACCGGGGTATTACAGAGTGTCAGTGATGCAATACGGCTGGGCTGCGCCAATGCCAGCGCCATCCCGACGATCCCTCCTGAGGCTTCGGCCGCCCAATGCACCTTGTCGATACCCAGGTGGTCGATCAGACCCAGAGCATCCTTGACCATCAGGTCCAGGGTATAAGGCTCTTCGGGCGGCGGCACTGTGGTTTTGCCACAACCTCGCGAGTCCATTCGGACCACCCGGTATTTGCGTGCAAGCAAAGGCACCCAGGGGCGCCAGAATTCCACGTTCCTGGCAAAGCCATGATGGAGCAGCACCACTTCGGATTTTCTCCATGGATCCGTGAAATCCGATACGTCGTAGTGAATGTCTATGTCACCAATCCGGGCAAATGCCACAAGCGATCTCCTTTGAGGAAGCTCTGAAAATCTCGGGGAAACATCCCCGCATCCCCTATGAATGCGTGCGTCAATCGACTTTTGCGCCAGAAGCCTTGACGACCTTTGCCCAACGGGAAATTTCACTGACGACGAATGCGGCACATTGTTCAGGCGTGCTGCCGACCGGCTCGGCACCCTGAGTCATGAAGCGTTCAATCACTTCCGGCTGACGCACTATGCGTGCAATCTCGGTGCTCAGCCGGGTCACGGTGGCTCGCGGCGTGCCCGAAGGAGAGAAAACCCCATGCCAGGAACTCACATCCATTCCAGGCAATCCGGATTCGATCAGGGTAGGAATGTCGGGCAATACCTGGGATCGCTTCGCGCTGGAAATTCCAAGCACTTTCAATTTTCCCGAGCGGATATGTGGCAGCAGGGCAGGCATGTCGAGAATGGCGAGATCGACTTCACCGGCCACCAGTGCAACGATGGCAGGCGCCGCACCCTTGAACGGGATGTGCGCAATCTGGACGCCGGCGACGGTCTTGAACAGCTCTCCCGCCAGATGGGAAGTGGCACCATTGCCAGACGAGGAAAAGTTGAGTTGTCCTGGCTTGGCTTTCGCAATGGAAATCAAGTCACTGACTGAAGTGGCTCCCAGAGCAGGGTGAATCACCAGGACGTTTGTGCCCAGCCCGACCAGCGAAACGGGAGAAAAATCCTTGATCGCGTCATAGGGCAGCTTGGGATACAAACTGGGGTTGATTCCATGGGTGCCGCCGGTGCCCCAAAGCAGGGTGTATCCATCCGGTTGAGCCCTGGCAACGTATTCACTTCCGACACCACCGCCCGCTCCGGCCCTGTTTTCGATCAATACCGGTTGAGCAAGGGCGTCCGAAAGCTTCTGGCCTAACAATCGGGACATGATGTCCGTGGGGCCACCGGGGGGATAGGGCACCACAATCCGAACGGGCTTGGCTGGATAAGTTTGTGAGGCCGCGACGGTAACCAGTCCAGACTGCAGATAAAGTACTGCAAACAATATCAGGGGCGCGCGCAGGATAGTCAGCTTCACGATGTATCTTCCTTTGCTGAAGGTTGGCCGAAGAATGTTGCCGGTCGAGTGAAACTACTAATCAGGCTCGTACTTGATCGCCTTCGTTACGCGCTGCCACTTTTGCACATCGTTGGTCAGCCAGGCCTGAAGTTGTTCTGGCTTGAGGTGCCAAGGATCCAGTCCCATCTTGGCAAGTATTGCCAGAACCTCTGAGCCGGAAAGTATGCGC
>CAIPGJ010000586.1 GCA_903864555.1 uncultured Pseudomonadota bacterium
CTTCATGTTGACATAGGCCGCAGGGTCCGAGATGCGCTTGGACCAGTCGGTACGAAAAGCCACCCAGGCGCCGGCAGGTATGCGCCCGTGTTTGGCCTCCCAGGCCTCGAGGTGTTCGACCGTCAACAGCCAATCCGGGTTTTTAGCGACCTCGGCGCTGCCGTCTACAACCACAACCGGCGCAATGAAGTTGCGGCTGTCGATGGTGTCGACCGTGTTGTCAGCGTGGTCCTTGCCAGAGATCCAATGCGCAGGCGCGTCAAAGTGCGTGCCAGTGTGCTCACCGCAGGAAAAATTGTTCCAGTACCAACCTGGGCCGGCTTCGTCATATTTAGAGATCCGCTCCATTTTGAAAGCAGCCACCTGACCGAACTGGGGCGGGAGCACCAGAGGCGGAAAGTCTTCCGACAGTGTCTGGGTGAGGTCCACCACGCGAATGGTGCCAGCGGCCAGTTCAGCGGCGAACGATGTGAGAGTGTTGCTCATGGAGTACTCCTGAAGGAAAATGGGGGTGGGGAAAGTCAATACACGTTTATAGTTTAGCTCTGACCGCGGGCCGGCGGCTATCCGATTTGCGTTAATGTCTATCCGATAACCGCCGCGCAAACGCGCGGGTTTTGCATCGTCAAACTGGACTGGATGAGAAACCACGCATCCGGCCCGCTGCCGATCTGTCAAAGCTCTGTCAGCTGCTGGACGACTACCCGCTGAGCAGATCTCGCTCGGCCTGCGAAGCCAGTCAACTCATCGGGCGAGCCCTGTCGCCACACCAGTTGCATGTTCGTGACGGGGCGGTGCATTTTGAAGCGCGGCACAACCAAATTCATCTTGGACAGTTGGCTCTGAATGTGCTGAGTTATGGCTCGGAGGTCGAGATTGACCCGGGGGAACGCGGCGACTCCTACCTGTTGCAGTTGCCGCTGCAAGGCCGGGCGCGCGTGCGCTGTAACGGTCAGGAGGCCTGGGTCGGCCCCGACACGATGAGTGTGCTACAACCGCGCGCCGAAACTCGCATGATTTGGGGTGGCGACTGCGCCATGATCATGTTGCAGGTTCCGAGCCAGATGCTGCGTACTGACGGCGATACCGGTGTACCGCTACCGGCCTTGAACCTGACCCGCTCACGCCATGACCCAGCCGTGGCCGCCTGGTGGCAGGCCGTGATCGATATGACGCGCAACCTGCACAACCATGGCGCGCAGTGGCTGCGCCACCCCGCCGCCTTCGGTGCCATGGAAGCTTTTTTGCTGAGCGGACTCGACCTGTTAAGCAGAGGGATCGGGCCCGTTGGTTGTGCATGTGGCTCCGTATTCCTATTTGACTCCGGTGTGGATAGTCTTGATGTGCACCAGCACCGCTTTGGCGCTGATACGTTTGTTCGCCCCTGGCTTGCTGGGCTTGGTGATGTCTTTGCGACGCCAGTGTTCAAAGTAGCCGCTGACGCTGGCCTCCAGAACCTCGCAAATTAGCGTGATGGGCCACCGAGTTTTATGCTTGTCAATCCAGGCGCACGTTAAAGGCGATTCCCGTGCGAAGTCCGTCGTCGCCTTTTTTTGATGTCGCGCTCCATCTTCACCCTGGATAACTCTGCCCGAAGCCGGGCCAACTCAATCTGTGCCTGACTTACAGGCTTCTCGCCTGGGACCTCGAGCTGGCCTTTACCGCTGAGGCGCACCTAGTTGCCAAGTGTCTGTGTCGGCACATTCAGTATCTTTGCGGTCCAAGGCACCGCCTGCCCACCCTGGACCAGCCCGACCGCCTCCCGCTTGAATTCCAGGATGTGTTTGCCCCGATCTTGACCGTCTTTGCGTTTGCTCATTTCGTAATCTCCAATGTCTGAATTTGACCATCAGCTGAGGAGTACGTTTTTCGGCAGCAAGATCACGCCTGCTAGCGCGAAAGGCGTGGCCTTTTTCTGCTGGTGCAGGCATACTTTGGCATGACCCTTCGCATACTCACTTCCAGCGACGTGCGCGCGCTGCTGCCCATGGCCCACTGCATTGACGTGATGCGCGAGGCGATGGTGGCCCTTTCACAAGGGCGGGTCGCCATGCCACCGCGTGTGATTGCGCCACTGGCCAATGGCAACGGGCTGATGGCCACGATGCCCGGCTCCAGCCGCACACCCGCCGTCGACGGCGTCAAGCTGGTGACCCTGATGCCGGCCAACCCGGCTGCCGGCCGGGCGGCCGTGCAGGGTGTCGTGGTGTTGTTCGATCCTGTCACCGGTGCGCCGGTGGCGCTGCTGGAGGGTGCCGAGATCACGGCCCTGCGCACGGCTGCCGTCTCGGGGCTCGCAACCTGCCTGCTGGCGCGGCCCGATGCCAGCAGCCACGGGATCCTGGGCACCGGTGTTCAGGCGCGCATGCACATCGATGCGATTCATGCTGCCAGGCCCCGGGTCAGCGAAGTACGTGTGTGGGGCCGCGACCACGCGCGCACCATGGCCTTTGCAGTGCGGGAATCCACGCGCACGGGGCTGATCGTGCGCGCCGTACCCAGCGCGCAGGAGGCTGCCGAATGCGACATCGTCAGCACCACGACGGGTGCCGCGCTGCCGGTTCTTGCGGGTCACTGGCTGTACGAGGGCACCCATGTCAATCTGGTGGGCGCGCACCGCCCGGCCGAGCGGGAGGCCGATACGGCCACGATCACCCGCACCAGCGTCTATGTCGACCTGATGGAAAGCGCAATGAACGAAGCGGGCGACCTGCTTCTGCCCATCGCCGAAGGTGCCTTCACCAGAGACCGCATCGTGGGTGAACTGGGGCAACTAGCGGCAGGGCATATCCCCGGGCGCACCAGCGCCGCACAGCTCACCCTTTTCAAGTCACTGGGTGTCGTGGCGCAGGATCTATTTGCTGCCTGGGCCGTTTTGCAGCGCGCTATCGAAGCAGATGCCGGAACCGTCGTGGACTTTTGAACCGCGCAGGTCTGCTGCGACGCATACGTGGCGCGCAGACAGACCGCCGACAATCAGACGATACGACGCTTGGCGGTGACCTCGATCTCCACCTTGCAGACATCCAGCGCCAGCGGCGTGCATAGGGTGGTGTTGGTAGGCCGACCAGGGCCAAAACGCGTGCGGATCACTTCCGACACCACGGCCACATCGTCGCGGCTTGCCAGGTGGACCACGACACGCACCACGTCCAGCAGATCGAAACCCGCCCGTGTCAGGGCAGCCTCGATCGTGTCAATGGCCTGCCAGGCCTGGTCGCGCGTGCCGCTCGCCCATTGTCCGGTGACCGGGTCGACCCCGACCGTGCCCGAAACAAAGGCCCAGTCCCCTTCGACCACGGCGCGCGAATAACCGGCCATGGCCTCGTAGGGTGTGCCGCTGCTGATGAACGCGCGCCGGGCTGGCGGGATTTCAGCATCCGCCTCGATCTCGACTTCGTAGTTGCCGACGAGGTGGGCCACTGCCAGCAAGGTGTTGGCCGGGTGCACAGCCGCGAAGACGCGCCCGTGCACGCGAGTCGGCCCCTCCCAGGCGTCGATATCGCGCAGGTAGACACGGGTGCGCACCACGTCTTCCATCCGCGCGCCCAGGGCCTGTAGGCTCGCGGCGATCTTGTCCAGGATATAGACGCTCTGCGCTTCCGCATCGCCGACGGCCACCACCTTGCCGCTGCCATGGGTGGCGGTGGTCCCGCTGACATGCACCCGTGCACCCTGGCGCACGGCGCGTGCATAACCACCAAGCCCTTCCCACTGGCTGCCAGTGTCCACACGCGAGCGCTCGGCCTGATCGGGCACTGCACTGGCTCGGTAAGGCCGCTTGAGTTGCCCAAGGTGGTGGCTCAGATCGCCCGAGGCAGTCAGAAACGGCGGCTTGCGGTATTCATCGCCACAGTCGCCGGGCGGGTTCTGCGTCTGGCTGAATGCGTCGTTCAGACGTGCATGGTCTTCGGCGTCGAGGGCAAAACCGAACACGGCCATGTTGCTGGACCGGTGCTCGCGCTCACCCAGCCGCGCGCCAACGATCACAGCCCCTACCGCCTGCTGCTCGAGTACCCAGCGCAAGGACACCGCCGCGATCGACACGCCATGCCGGTTGGCGATCTGGTGTGCCGCCAGGAGTACACCTTGGTACGCGGCCCATCCGCCAATAGCCTCGATGAAGCGGCGGTACTTGGACTTGCTCCAGTCGGGGGCATCGGTGGGATCGGGCTGTCCCAGCCAGCGCTCGCTAAGGAACCCACCCGCCAGCGCGCCGTAGGCTAGCAGTTTGACGCCACTGGCCTGGCACAGCGCGCTCATGCGACCGGCTGCGCGCCGGTCCAGCAGGGAGAACGAAACCTGGTTGGTGGCGATCGGCAGGCCATGGCGCAACAGCAGTCGCAGATGGTCGGTGTCGAAGTTCGTCAAGCCCAGATGGGCAATCTGACCGCGCTCGCGCAGGCGCGCCAAATGCTCCATGGCATCCAGGTAGCCCGGGTGGGTGTAGTCCCACCAATGAAATTGCAGCAGGTCGATTCGCTCCACGCCCAGCCGTTGCAGCCGCTCGTCGATACCGGCCTGCACGCGCTCCGGCGTCATGGTGTCGGGCTCGGGACACCATTTGGTAAAGGCGTGCGCTGGTGGACCGCGCCAGTCCCGCAGAAAACGCCCGGTGATCAATTCGGCGCTGCCGTAGTGATCTGCCATGTCGAAGGCGTCGAACCCGACTTGCGCGTACTCGGCCAGACGTTGTGCCGCAGCAGCCGTGTGCAGCGGCCCGGAGTGGCGCTCCATGTCGGCCACTTGCCACAGGCCGGTGACGAGCCGCGGCACATGCAGGTTCGGCGCGAGTTGTATGCGTTCGGGTCGGGATACGGGGAGGATGGCTGTCATAGGCAATGCATTGAAACGGGCTCAGGTTAAAAGGGGGAGTTCACGGCAAAGGCCGTCGGCGGCGTGGATGCGGTGCGGCAACATCATATGTCGACAGACCGTTGCACCACACAGCCGTGCCGGCATTTTTTGGATTCTGGCAGAATCCCGCCCAGCCTCTGGGTTGCCAGGCAGCGTGTTGCTGTCGCGCTGCCGGCAAAGGCCACATGATCGACTTCTGTAACCTCGTAGCAAGCCTATTGCATGCCGTTCACCCTCGATTCGATTCAAGACCTTGACGCCGTCATGCAGCGGCGCACCGCCGCAGCCGAAAGTGCCTCTGCCAGCCATGCCTGCCAGCGCCTGATTGCCTATGGCCCCGACCCGGACCACACCCTGGATTTCTACCCTGCACAGTCCTTGGACGGGCCCTCGCCGCTCGTGCTCTTCATCCACGGTGGCTTCTGGCGCAGCATGCGGGCGTCGCAGTTTTCCTTTCTGGCGCGCGGCTTTGTCGACCAGGGCGTTTCGCTGGCGGTGATCGATTACCCGCTGATCCCCAGGGTACGCATGGAACAGGTGGTGCACGCCTGCCGCCTGGCCTTGGCCCATGTGCTCGCGCATTCGCACGAAATGGGTATCGATGCGGATCGCGTGGTCGTGGCGGGCAATTCCGCAGGGGGCCATCTGGTGGCAGAACTGATGGACACCCACTGGATGGCGGCCATGGGCTTGCCTGATACCTGTCTGCGTGGCGGCGTGGCCATCAGTGGTCTGTACGACCTGGTGCCGGTCGCCTTGTCGGTCCAGAATGAGAGCCTGCATTTGACGGCCGAAGAAACGTCACGCTACAGCCCGCTCATCCGCTCGGTGCACATCCGGGCACCTTTGGTGCTAGCCGTGGGCGGCGACGAGACCTCCGAATTCCTGCGTCAAACCGCGGCATTCGCGGCGCATGCGCAGGCGCATGGCACACCGACACAGCACCTTGTGGTGCCGCACACCAACCACATCACGGTGGTGCTAGATGGCCTTGCTAGGCGCGACAACGCCCTGAACGTGGCAACGCATTACCTGTTGTCGGGAAACTGACCGGCCAGGATGAAGAGTACCGCGGCTGGCGCAATTCCCACTTGTCCGAAAAACCTGCAACTGGATCAACTACCCTTGGCTTCTTCAGATCTTTCGCGCACGATTCTTCGCCTCCAAGGCGTGCGCAAGGCCTATGGGAGTCTGCGCGCAGTTGACGGGGTGGACTTCGACGTGCAAACCGGCAGCCTGACCGCCCTCATCGGCCCCAACGGTGCCGGCAAGACCACGACGTTTGACCTGATTGCAGGCTTACAAACCTGCGACAGCGGCGACATCATCTTCGACGGCCAGTCGCTCAGAGGCCTGCCGTCCTTCAAGGTGTTTCACCAAGGCCTGGCACGCACGTTCCAGGTGCCGCGCCCCTTCGCACAGATGACGGTTCTCGAGAACCTGCTGATCGCACCCATCAACCAGCTGGGCGAAAATTTCCAGGCCAACTGGTGGGCGTTTTCGCGGGTACGAGCGCAGGAACGCGCCCTGCACGAGCGGGCGCGCAACGTGCTCGAACTGTGTGCCCTGGCTGATAAGGCAGCGCTGCTCGCAGGCCAGTTGTCCGGTGGGCAGCAGAAGCTGCTCGAACTGGCGCGGGTACTGATGGTCGATCCCAAGATGATCCTCCTGGACGAACCGGCGGCGGGCGTCAACCCCACGCTGCTTGACACCTTGATGGACCGTGTGCAACTGCTCAATGCGCGCGGCATCACCTTCCTGCTGATCGAGCACAACATGGATCTGGTCATGCGAGTGTGTTCACACGTTATCGTCATGGCCCAGGGGCGCTTGCTGGCCCAGGGCACGCCCCAACAGATACAGGAAGACCCGCGTGTGCTCGATGCCTACCTGGGTGGAGCGCCCGTCTGATGCATACCATGGACACTGTGCCCGCCTCTGCAGCAACGGCACCGGTTCTGGATGTGCGCCAGGTGGTGGCGGGTTATGTCAAGGGCCTGCCCATCGTGACGGGCGCGAGCCTGCATGTGGGAGCCGGCGAGGTCGTCAGCATCCTGGGTCCGAACGGTGCCGGCAAGAGCACCCTGATGAAGGCCGTTGCGGGCCTTGTACAGTGTGAATCTGGCTCCATCGGGCTGCGCGGCCGTTCCCTGATGGGTCTGCAGGCCGACCAGATCATGCAGGCCGGGCTCGGCTTTGTTCCGCAGACCGGAAACGTCTTCACCACCTTGACCATTCACGAAAACCTCCGGGTAGGAGGCCATCTGTTGCGCCATGACCTTGCCGAGCGCCTGGAGCGCGCCTATGCGATGTTTCCCGCGCTGGTGCCCAAGCGCCGCGACAAGGCGCGCACTCTTTCGGGCGGTCAGCGCCAGATGCTGGCGGTCGCGCGCGCCCTCATGACCAACCCGAGCGTGCTCATGCTCGACGAACCTTCGGCCGGCCTGGCCCCGTTGATGGTGGAAGAGGTGTTCGAGCGCCTTCGGGCCCTGGCCCGCGAAGGTGTCAGTGTGCTGATGGTGGAGCAGAACGCTAAGGCGGCGCTGCGCCATAGCGACCGTGCCTACATCCTGGTGGAAGGGCGCAACCACCTCGAAGGTCCGGCGGCACAGCTGCTGCAGGATGCCGCGGTTGGCGCAGCGTTCCTCGGCACCCGCCAGCTCAAGGGGCAAGCATGATCGTGCAGTCAGTTGTCGACGGCATATGCACCGGAGCCATCATTTCCCTGGGCGCCATCGGCCTGTCGCTCACCTTGCAAATCATGCGTTTCGCCAATTTCGCGCATGCCGAATTCATGACCCTCGGCGCCTATCTGGCCTTTGCCATGGTGTCGTTGATCGGGCCCGGTACCCCGACGGCGGGCCTGAGCTTCGGCTGGCAAATGCTGGTGGCAGCCGTGCTGGCCTCCATGGCTGCGGGCCTGATGGCCTGGATGTTGGATCTGATGGTATTTGCCCCGTTGCGCCGCAACGGGGCGCAGTCGCTGGTGCTGGTGTTCGCCGCCTTTGGTTCGGCGCTGGTGCTGCGCCACGTGCTGGTTCTGATTTGGGGCCACGATTCCTACTTCTATACCCGCGAGCTGCAGATGGGCGTGACGATCCTGCCGGGGGTGCGCATCCTGCCCGACCAGTTGTTCATCCTGGGGCTGGCCGTGGTGCTGATGTTGGTGCTGCATCTGTTCCTCACCTTTCACCGGACCGGCATTGCGATGCGGGCGATGGCCGAAGCCCCGGCACTCGCGCAGGTGTGCGGCATCCGCATCAGTGCCGTGATGCGAACCACCTGGATCATCTCGGGTTTCATGGCGGCCATGGCCGGGGTTTTCTCCGGCCTCACCCCGCAGCTGCATCCGGAACTGGGTTCCAATATGCTGCTTTCCATATTCGCCGCCGCCATCTTCGGAGGCGTTGGCAGCCTGCCAGGCGCAGTGTTGGGCGGCCTTTTGGTAGGCATTTCGGAGAACCTGTTTCTGCTGGTCGCCAGCTCGGGTTACAAACCCGCCATGCCATTTCTAATGTTGCTGGTGGTGTTGTGGCTGCGGCCACAGGGATTGCTGGGAGAAAAATCATCGTGATTGAGAGATGCTGATGCTTGGGCTGATGTCCTACCTGGTGTTCTTCCTCTGCGTGGTGCTGGTGCTTTGCGTGCTGACCCTCGGGTTGAACCTTCAATGGGGGTTCGCTGGCCTATTCAATGCCGGTGTTGCCGGCTTCTACGCCATCGGCGGGTACACCCATGCCATTCTGACTGCCGCACCCAGCCCGCAATTGCTGGGCAATTACGGGCTGCCCTGGATCGTCGGCGTGGTCGGGGCCATGCTGGTCACAGCCGTGGCGGCGTACATCATCGGGCTCATCACCATTCGCCTGCGTGGCGACTATCTGGCCATCGCCACATTCGGCATCGGCATCATGATCCAGCTGGTGTCCCTCAATCTTGAACCCTGGACCGGTGGTGCCCAGGGCATCGCCCGTATTCCCAAGCCGCTGCAGCACATGTTCGACACGCCACTCGCCTACAACATCTTCTACCTCGGGTTCATGGTCTGCGTGGTGGTCGTGGTTTACCTGGCGCTGGAACGGATCTTGTCGTCCCCCTGGGGGCGCGTACTGCGTGCAGTCCGGGAAGACGAGGTTGCGGTGGCGTCGTTGGGCAAGAACGCGCAGCGTTTCCGGCTACAGTCCTTCGTGCTCGGCTCCACGCTGATGGGCCTGGCAGGCGCCCTTTATGCCAGTTTTGTCGGTTTTGTCAGCCCGTTCGACTTTCTGCCCATCCTCACCTTCCAGGTCTGGGCGATGCTGATTGTGGGCGGCAGCGGCAACAACCGCGGCGCCATGATCGGCGCACTGATCGTCTGGGCCATCTGGGCCTTCAGCGGTGTGGCGGTTTCCAAATGGGTACCGCCCACACACGCCGCCCAGGGGGCGGCTATCCAGGTTATCCTGATTGGGCTGGCCCTGGTGTTCATGCTCCTGTTTCGTCCGCGTGGGCTCATCGGCGAGCGCGCGATTGTCTCCCGCCACATTGTTTGGTAAGCTGGTTTCTTTAACTCCGTCAAAAGGCAAAAAAATGAAATTTATTCACGCGATACGCCATTTTTCCGCTGTCCTTCTGTTGGGCCTGGCCAGCCTGCCCCATGCCTATGCGCAGGCGCCTGGCTGCCCGGTCAAGGTTGGCGGCATCTTGCCTCTGACCGGCTCGATGGCGCCCATCACCAAGAAGATCGCCCAGGCCGCTGAACTGGGCGTCGAACACATCAATCAGGGCGGCGGCGTCAAGGGCTGCCCGATCCAGTTCATTCTGCGCGATGATCAGGGTCAGCCCACGGTCGGCGTCGATGCCGCCAAATACCTGGTCGAAGTCGAACGCGTCACCGCCTTCACCGGCTCGATTTCGTCCGGCGTCACCGGCCCGATCATTGCCGCTGTGACGGCCCCATCCAAGGTGGTCCAGATTTCATGCTGCTCCTCTGCCAGTACGTTCACGGACGGGCGCAGTGGCGGTTATTTCTTCCGCACGCTACCCACTAGCAAGGCCCAGGCTTACGCGACTGCCTCGGAGATCAACCGCCGGTCCATGAAAAAGCTTGCGATCATCTACGTCAATACCGATTTCGGTACGGACATGCTCAAATTCTTCCGCCAGGCGAACGCCAAGCTGGGTGGCGACATAGTGACCGAAGTGGCCTACAACGACAATCAGCCTAACTACCGGGCCGAGGTCACCAAGGCACTCGCCGGCAAGCCGGAATCTCTGCTTCTGATCGGTTTCCCGAAGGATGCAGTGACCATCGTACGTGAATGGCTGTCCCAGGGCGGACCTAGGAAGGTGGCGCTCAACAACTCCATGCGAACCATGGATTTCGTCACCGGCGTGGGCGCCCAGTACGTCGAGGATTTCTTCGGCATGGACAATGCTCAGGAACCGGGCCCGTTCGTGGACGCCTTCAACGACGCGTTCATGAAGAAGTGGAATGCCGATTCCAAGGGCCCGGGGGTTCACACCCAGTATGACGCCATGATCGTCATGGGGCTGGCCATGAACATCGCCAAGGACCTGACCGGCCCTTCCATCCGCGAAGCGATCCGCAAGGTGCATACGCCCGGCGGCACGGTGATTGGAACCGGCCCGGCCGAGTTCAGGAAGGCCCTGGAACTGATCAAGGCGGGAACGCCGATCAAGTACTCTGGCTCCACGGGCCCGATCGAGTTCGACGCCAACGGGGATGTCAGCGGGCCGACCCTGGTATGGAAGATCACCGGCGGGCAGATCGTCACCGATCGGGTGATCAACCTCACCGACATGCAAACGCTGACAAGGCGGATCGAGAACTGAGTTTGAGCGAGACATCGGCAGGCATACGCGTTGTGGCATTCGGATTGGCTGCCCGATGAGTTCACCGTCGAGCGAACTGGCGCATGTGACTAGCATTGTTTGCGCGGTAGACGCTGCCCGGGCGCTGCCGTTTCTGGGCGATGGCCTGAGCCTGGGCCGCTGGGCCCTTGGATCGTTCGATACGCGGCGCATCGGGCGTGGCCTGTACCAGGGGACTTCGCTGTTCGACGGCGGTACCGTGCTGATCAGGCCGGTCATCGACCACGACCGCTCCCAGGTGAACTACTGGGTTGGAACCCGGCGCGACGCCCTCAGCCCCCGCATCATGGCCCGGGTGGCACCCACCCTTAGGGGCACTCCGGGCGTGCCGGCATGTGTCGTGTCCCTGGTGGCATGGCGCTCCGATGGCATGGACGACGCCGGCTGGGTACGGCTGATGGCCTGCCATGACGCGGAGATCCATCTGATCCAGGCACTTCTGGAAACCGCCCGGCGGCCGCGACGCGGGATGGACATCGCCCTGCCGGCCCGGCGTCTCAACCCTGGGTGATGGCGTAGAGCTTTCGCACCTGTTCCAGGCACTCCGTATGGTCAAAAAATCAAAAACGCCTGCCCATGTTCTCTGCTTACTCTGCCACGGTCTAGGTCAGGGCGCTGAGTATTTTGGCCAGGTTCTGTTGCTGCCTGCGTTGGGTTGAGCAGTGGTTTTGTTGGTGTAAGTTGCGGCTTTGGGCTTAGCCGATGGGGTTTTTGTCGTTGGCAGAGGCAGTCAAAACGCCGGTGTTTTTCTGGAAATTGGCTCGAGTGGATATTTTGACCATACGGGATCGATACCTAGCGGATGACGCCGCCCATGGTGGCTGGCACTTTTTTCAGGTCGACGAGTTGGCGCGCCTAGTCCACCGCCACCAAGCCCTGGCTTTGAGCGTCACGCAGGTCGAAGGCGAGCTTGAGACCGGCGATGTCTTGGGCCCCGGCTGCCTTGTTGATCTCGTTGAAGGCCAGTTCGACAGACTTGCTTGCGGCCTTGCCCGAAACGCCCGGCAGCGCCAGTGAGAGACACCACCATGCCTGCGGTGTGGGTGCAAGCCGGGGATTGGGCGATGGCACCGAGGGCACCAGTGCTAGAGCAGTGGCCCGGGCGGCGGCGAAAATGGAAAACGCATGTTGCTTGCTCCTTATGGTTTGAAATCAGGTCTTGTTTAGATCGTACTTCATGATTCGACCGTGCGAGCCGGTCTTGTCTCGCTCGAGAGTGTAGGTGTCGCCAATCGGGCCCGGGTGCGCCGCCAGGATGGCATCGATCGCGGCATGATCCTCTGGTTCGAGTTGCATCCCGAAAACCGCCAGCGTCTCGCCGATCCGGTCTGCATAACGGGCCCCTACGATCGCAGCGGCCACCGCCGGTTGTTCCAGCACCCAGCGCGTGGCCACAGTTGCAATCGACACCCCGTGCCGCTCGCCGATGTCCTTGAGCGCGCGCAGCAGCGCCTGAAACGCGACCCAGCCGCCGAACTCGTCGATCACCAGCTTGTACTTGACCAGCGAGCGATTGGTGATGCCTCCGAGCGGTTCGTCCTGTCCGAGCCAGCGCTCCGAAAAAAACCCCCCGGCTAGGGTGCCGTAACACAGCAGGTGCATGCCCCGTTGCAGGCAAAGCTCCGCCAGCCCGGCCTGCGCACGCCGGTCAAGCAGCGAATACTGCACCTGCATGCTGACCATCGGCACCCCGGCATCCAACATCGCTGCGGTATGCCCGCTGTCAAAATTGGTACCGCCGATATTGGCAATCAGGCCTTCCTTGCGCAACGCCTCCAAGGTTTGCGCCGCCTCGATGCAGCCCGCAACCTGATAGTCCCACCAGTGGAACTGCACCAGATCGAGCCGCTCGGTCCGCAGGCGCCGGAGTGAGCGGGTGACGATGCGCCGCACATAGGCTGCATCCACACGGGCCAGATCGCCATAGTCCGGCACGAACTTGGTGTGTACCTGCAGGCCGGCCAAACCCTGCGCCGCGCGGCGCGCGTTAAATTCCCCGTACATGTCCTCGACGCCGGTGTAAATGTCGGCGCAGTCCATGGTGTTGAGGCCGGTGTGGACGAATGTCGTCATGTCGGACAGGGCACGCTCGCGGTCGACTGCGCCATGATCGCCAGACAACTGCCAGCCGCCGCGGATGATGCGTGGAATGCGGTAACCAGGTGCCAGTTCCACGGTCGGCACGACGCTGGTCACCGAGGCACCTTCGTGTTGAACATTGCGATATTCTTCATGGGGACGGCCCGACACGCTCATGCTGAGGCAGGCAACGGCACTGCTGTTGCGTCACCGTGGCGGAACACCCTTGTGCCGAGCCGCGTGATGCGAAAACGCGTCGGGCAATTCGGGTCTGGGCAGGCCACCTCGGCGTCCGTACTCATCCA
>CAIPGJ010000587.1 GCA_903864555.1 uncultured Pseudomonadota bacterium
CCGGCTGTGGCGCTTCCTGCCCCGGCGTTATCTGGACCGTCCGCTGTCCACGGGTGTGTCGGTGGCGCAATGCCCCGAAGATGTGATGGTCATCGTTGCGGGTGGCGCCGGCAAGCATTCAATGTACGTGCCGACCTGTGCGGTGGCGCGGGCTGTGACGCGCGTGGTCTGCAATGCGGATGGATCAGCGCTTGTCCGGAAGGCGGAGTGAAAAGAGCTACTTGATGTCTTCGACAGGGATTTTCGCCTCCTGTGCCACCCGTGCCCACTTGTCTATTTCAGTCTTGATGTAGGCTGCAAACTGATCGGGGCCGTCTCCGCTGACCTGGGCGCCTTGATTGGCGTAGACCTGGGTCACTTCGCTGGTACGTATGACGGCTGCCACGTCGCTGTGTATCTTGTCCAGGGTCGGCCGCGGTGTGCCGGCCGGCGCCAGCAGTCCGTACCAGGTCGCAAACTCGTAGTCCTTGAGGCCCGATTCAATGATAGTGGGCACATTGGGCAACAGTGCAGAGCGCGTCTTGCCGGTCACAGCGAGGGCGCGCAACTTGCCTGAGCGTGCGTGGGGCATGCCAGCCAGCATGGTGGCAAATATCAGATCAACATGGCCGCCGATGACGTCGGTCAGCGCCGGGCCGGCGCCCTTGTACGGGACATGCAGCATGCGCGTGCCAGCATAGGTGTTGAACAATTCTCCGGCCAGATGCGAGGAGCCGCCGGTTCCGCTGCCGGCAAAGGTGATTTTGCCCGGTCTTTCCTTGGCGAGGGCCACCAGCTCGCGGATGGAGCTTACGGGGAGGGCCGGGTTGGCAACCACCACGCTCGGCGCTTCAGCCAGGTTCACCACGGGGGCGAAATCCTTCACGATGTCATAGGGAAGGTTGTGCTTGATGCTGGGGTGCACGGCATGAATCGAGTAGATCAGCACCAGGGTGTAGCCGTCGGGTGCAGACTTGGCCACGGCATTGACGCCTATGGTGCTGTCGCCCCCGGCCCGGTTATCGATGATGACAGCCTTTCCCCAGCGGTCTCCGAGGCGCGTGCTGAAGGCGCGCACCAGGACATCCGCGCCGCCGCCCGGCGCGAGAGGGATGACCAGACGAACGGGTCGCTGCGGGAATTCCTGCGCCCAGGCGGCACCGATGGTGCCGGCGAGCAGCATGCCAGCGAGACAAACGCGCGCTTTTTCGTTCATGTTCCCTCCTCTCACGGTTTGGATGGAAGCGCGACGGTCAGATCGCCGAAGCGTTCGAGTTTTTCGAGAGACCACAACTGCTTGAGGATGTCCCCTGCTTTTCGCGCACTGCCAAATTGCAGGAAAAGGTCCGTGAATTTGGCATTCACCTGCTGGTCTTCCATGGGCAGATTGACATGGCCCTTGGGATACTTCACATCGATGACCAGGGGCGCTGCCGATCCGCAATTGATGCTGAGCCGGCAGCCGGCGGTGTCGGGGTAGCCATCCGAGAGACCTGCATCCTCTTCCACCTTCACCTTTGCCATGATGTCGCGGATGGCGCGGTCGACTAGGCGTGCCGGAACGAATGAACTGGAGTTGATCTCGCCATGCTGCAGCGCTGTGGCGACCACGAAAGGCAGGCTGTGGTCGGCCGTTTCCTTGGATTCAGGCGCCCAGCGTGACGCATCAGCCCCCATCATCGCAACCGCCTGCCGGTAGGTGGCCACCTTGATTTCCCGGATATCTGGCACAGAGACTGATTTGCGTGCCTCCAGGGCAGCCCAGGCTGACGACTGGCCGTGATAGCAGATGGGAAAGCACTTCATGTGTGTCTGGTTGATCTTGTGCTCGCCCTTTGCGGGGAACTGCCAGTCGAACTCACCCACGATGGAGAACAGGCCGCTCTTGCCTTCGAAGGGTTCTGCGGGTCCTGTCATGCCATTCTGCACCAGCCGGGCGGCAAAAATCGCGTTACGCGAGGCATTGGCTGACGCACAACCCTTCCAGGCCGAGAGCTGGCCCATCCGGGTCTGATACATCGCCATGTTGGGGACCAGCGCAAGTCCGAGGGTGTTGCGGAGCTGCTCTCTGTCAAAGCCAAGCAGCTGGCCGATGCCCATGCTGGTGGCAATCACCGAATAGACCGGTTGGTCCCAACCCTTGGTGTTGATGTCCAGGGCATCGCAGAAGCTGCAGTAGACATCGTAAGCGAGCGTGACGGCGCGTATCACTTCCAGGCCTGAACTGGATTCGGCCTCGGCCACCGCCATGATGCCGGCCATTACGTCGCTGGGGTGGCCGCGGCTCTTGCTGAGGTAGGTATCGCTCAGGTCGAGCACACGGAGCATGACGCCATTGGCGAATGCCGCATCCTCCTCGGTGCAGGGCTTGCTTTGACCCCAGATGACGGGGCCGGAGGCCACATGATGACGGTCTGAAAAACTTCTCGCCGTGATGCTGACAGGATCCTTATAACCCCCGAATGCACAGGCAAATGTGTCGATGATGCGACGCTTGCATTCATGCACTGTGGCATCGGAAAGGGTGCGTGGGGCTGCAAACACATAATCAACCAAGCGTGATCCGGTCTTGTCCATACGTATCTCAATTCGGATTACCAAAATGGCATTATTCAGCATTTACCGTCATACAGACTACCGGCATTCCGTTTGGTGGAATCGGGGTTGGCCCGGGTTGTTTGGGGCTGGCCATTCACAGAGGGCAGGGGATATTTCCCGAAGTGCTCAGAGCTTCTCTAGTCGTCATCACTCGCCGCTGCGCCTGAGCGGAGCAGCGCGGCAATGCGTTCCTCCGTATAGCCGGCCTCCCGCAGCACTTGCACGGTATGTGCACCCAGGCGGGGTGCCGGGGCGGGGACATCGGGGCGGGATTCTGACCACTCGGTGGGGATCGCGGTTGTCCTGATGCGGCCTTCCGAGGGATGGTCCTGCCAGCCGAAGAAGCCGATGGCGTTCAGGTGCTCGTCCTGCAGCATGTCGTCCACGGAATACATGGGCGCAGCCGGGATATCGTTACTGCGAAACAGTGCGATCCATTCCGCAGTCGGGCGGGTGAGCAGTTGTTCAGCGACAAAGCCATAGACCCTGGCGATGTTGGCGTGGCGAACTGGATGGGACGAGAACATCGGGTCGGCGAAGAGTTCGGAGCGGCCGATGGCAGTGAGGAAATTCTGCCAGTGCTTGTCGCTGTAGATCATGGTGCAAAGATAGCCGTCGCGGGTCCGGTAGGGGCGGCGATCCGGCGTCAGGCTGCGCTGGTAGCCGACTGGTCCCTGTGGCGGATCGAACAGGTGCCCGGCTAGGTGCTCGCCTAGCACAATTGAAGCAAGTGTCTCGAACATGGGTACATCGACTTTCTGGCCGCGGCCGCTGCGCTCGCGATGCAACAGCGCGCCCAGCAGCGCATTGGAGACCATCAGGCCGACCATGCGGTCGGCCAGGATCATGGGGCCGTAGCGCGGTGTTTCCGCCCCCTGCTGCAGCGATAGCCAGGGCAAGCCGGCCATGCCTTGTATCAGGTCATCGTACGCAGGACGGTCTGCGTAGGGGCCGCGCTGGCTGAAGCCGAAGGCCCCGACATAGACGATGCGCGGGTTCACCGCGCACAGGTCCTCGTAGGCAAGACGCAGGCGTGCCATGGCCTGCGGCCGGATGTTGTAGACGATGGCATCAGCGCCGCGGCACAGGTCCAGCAGCGCCTGGCGTCCGTCAGGGTGCTTCAGGTCCAGCACCACCGAGCGCTTGCCGCGGTTGGTGGTGAGATAGAGATGGCCCATGCCGGGATGGGCGGCAGGTCCTGCGGCGCGCATGATGTCGCCTTCGGGGGACTCCACCTTGATCACGCTGGCGCCGTGATCACACAGGATCTGGGTGGCATACGGACCCATGACCACCGTACTCAGGTCGATGACGCGGATGCCTTCAAGGGGGCCGCTCACGGGTGCTGCGTCCGCATAACCGGTTTGCCTGTCATGCCCTTGCAATCGGTCTGCGTCTGGGATGTGCCGATGCAGATGTTGCGCACGATCATGTGCTGTCGCTTTCCATGTCAGTCTTAACTCAAGAGGCGGCTATCGCAGCAGCGTGTTCAGCAAAGCCGAGTGCGAATTATTGTTGGGGACGTATCGCGCGCACTGCTTATTGGCCCGTGTACACCGGCTTGCGCTTCTCCAGGAAGGCGGCGACTGATTCCTGGTGGTCCTTGGACAGGCCGACGACGGACTGGTAGTCCTGTTCAGCACGGAAGCAGGCCTCCAGGGTCTGATAGCTGTGGGTCATGGCTGCTTTGGTTAAGGCCAGGGCCAGCGGTGGCACGGCGGCGAAACGCCGCGCCACCTGCAATGCCGTCGCCAGCGTGGCGCCGGGTTCGGTCAGTTCATGGGCAATGCCCCAGCGCTCGGCATCGGTCGCCTCAAACACGCGTCCCGATAGCAGCAGATCGCGCGCGCGTCCCGGGCCGGTGCGGGCGGTGAGCAAATAGTAGAGCGCCACATCCGGGCAGACGCCCCGCAGTATCTGTGCGGCACACCAGCGGGTGTTCCTGGCCGCCACGGTGTAGTCTGCCGCGCAGGCCAGCGCCAGTCCGCCGCCGTAAGCCACGCCTTCGACGGCACTGACTATGGGTTTGGGACCTTCCACCATCATGCGGATCATCGGGTGATACAGCGTGGTGAAGCGCATGCGCAGGGCGACGAAGCTTGGCTCGGCTGCGGTGGCGCGTCTGGCCATGGCCTTGACATCTCCCCCGGCGCAAAAAATTCCGCCATCGCCGCTTAGCACGATGGCGCGACATCTCGGGTTGGCGATGAGTTCGGCCAGGTGGCGCAGCAAATCGCGATTGACCTCGTCGGACAGTGCATTGCGGCGTGCCAGATTGCAGATCGTGAGCAGGGCAATGTCCTCCTCCCAGCTCAGTTTCACTTCGATGACTTCCGGTGCAGTTTGCGTCATGGCGGCCTTGTTCTGAAATGAGCGCCCGTTACGCCAGGGCATGGGTGGGACCGATTATCCGAGCGCGTGTGATCCCGCGCGAGGTCCGGTTTCCGCACGCTGAAAATGGCGGCCCAAGCCGTTGAGCAGATGCCGATTTTGCGGCAAGTTAAACTCTACTTTTCATCCTTAGCGCTGTCTTGATGCGCAATGGCGCAACTGCTCCGCGGTCCTGAGGAAATGCGGCACCAGCTCCTTCTGCAGGCGTGCGTTGAAGGTTTCGCTGGTGGCGCTCAGCCCCAGAACATAGCGCTGGCGGTCATGGGTTTCGATAGGAGTAGCAATGGCGGCAACCCCTTCCAGCCACATCGCCAGACAGTAACCCTGGCGCCCCACGTCCACAATGGCCGTTTCGATCTCGGCACGGATGCGCTGCCAGTTGTCCAGATGACGCTTTCTGAAGATGGTCATGAGCCGGCGGCGTTCCGCATGTGGAAGCGCGGCGAGATGGGCTCGGCCGAAGGCGGTCATCTCCATTGGCGTGCGCCGGCCGGCGCTGCTGCGGCGTGCTAACCCGCCGCTGGGTATGCGCACGCTTTCCAGATAAACCATGTCGCATTGGTCGGCCACACTGACACTGACATTCACTTGGTGACTTTCTCCCAGCTCGCGCATGAACGGGCGCGCAGCCCCGAGGAATTCCGAACCCGAAAGCAAAGCTTCGGACAAGCTGAGCACCGGCGGTCCAAGACGGTAGGCCTTGGCGCGTGCATCGTGTTGCAAGAAACCGCACGCCACCAGCGTCTGGGTCAATCGGCTCACTGTGGAGCGGGGTAAGCCGGTGCTTTCGGCGATATCGCTGTTCCCCAGTACGGTTGATCCAGGACGGAACACGCGCAGTATGCGTAACCCGCGTTCCAGGGATCGGTTGGCCGCCAAGGCGCCGGCTTCGGACGCAGTTCTTGCGGGCACAAGTTCCTCCTATGAATCACAATATTACGGATTCCATTCCATAGCGCGGAATGAAGGGAAGTATATACCCATGGTCACCATCCATAATCCTCAGCCTTCTCATTTACCCTGCTGCGCAGACTGTGTTGCTGTGCACAAGATCAGGAGCAAAATTGTGTCCGAGCGTTCTGAAACCGTCGCCATGCTGGCTGAAGCCGTGCGGCGATTCGCCAGAGAAGTCCTCATCCCTGCAGAAGCCCAAGTGGATGCCGAAGACAAGATACCTGAGGAAATCATCGCCCAGTTGAAAGCCCTGGGTTTATTTGGGCTTTCCATCCCCGAGCAGTACGGCGGGTTGGGCCTGACGCCTTATGAGGAAGCGCAGGTGGTGTTCGAGATCGGCTATGCAGCGCTGGCTTTCCGCTCGTATTTCGGCACCAGCAATGGCGTGGGCACGCTCGGGCTCATCATCGATGGCACCGAGGAGCAAAAGCGCAAGTACCTCCCGCGGGTTGCCTCAGGTGATCTGTTGACTTCGTTTTGCCTGTCCGAGCCGGATGCCGGCTCGGATGTGGCCTCGATCGCAACCAAGGCAGTGCGCGAGGGCGATCATTACGTCATCAACGGCATGAAGCGCTTTACCACCAACTCTCCGCTTGCCGGCTTGTTTACCGTGTATGCGCGCACCGGTCCTAAGGAAGCCGGCATCGACGGCATCTCTGCCTTTCTCGTGGAAAAGGGCACGCCCGGCATCCAGGTGCAGAAGCCCCACGACAAGATGGGCCTGCGCGGCAATCTGGTTGCCGATGTCGTTTTCGAAAACTGCCGCGTGCCTGCCGCGACGTTGCTGGGCGGAGCCGAAGGCGTGGGTTTCAAGACGGCCATGAAGGCGCTGGATGTGGCACGCATTCACATGTCTGCGGTGGCGACCGGCCTGTGCGACCGCCTGATCGACGAGGGCACCCGCTATGCCCTGCAACGCAAGCAATTCGGCAAACCGATCGCGGATTTCCAACTGGTGCAGGCCATGCTGGCCGACTCGGCGACTGAGGCGCTGGCCTGCCGCGCCATGGTCGAGAAGGTTTCCAAGATGAAGTCCGATGGCCGCAACGTGACGCGTGAGGCGGCCAGCTGTAAGTACTACACTACCGAGACCGTGGGCAGGATTGCCGACCGCATGCTGCAGATCCACGGCGGCTATGGCTACATCAAGGCCTACCCGGTAGAGCGTCTGTACCGGGACGTGCGCATCTTGCGTATTTACGAAGGCACCAGCCAAATCATGCAACTGGTCATTGCCAAGCAGCTGCTCAAAGAAGCAGCGCAGCACTGACCATGCCGACCTGAAGGAGGAGATCATGGAGAGGATGTCCCGCTGCCTGGGCCAACTACTGGCTGCGCTGTCGCTGTGCCTGCTGCCGATGGCGCTGGTGCTGGCGCAGGGCTGGCCGCAGAAGGCCTCGCGCATGATCATTCCCTTTGACGCCGGCGGCGGCACCGACATACAGGGCCGCCTACTGGCGAAGAAAATGCACGAGAGCACCGGCCTGTCTGTGGTGGTGGAGAACCGGCCCGGCGCCAGCGGCCTGATTGGGGCTGAGGTGGTGGTGCGATCGCCGGCGGACGGTCATAGCATGCTGTTTACCAGCGGTTCGCTGGCGGTGAATGTCAGCCTGTACAAGAAGCTTTCCTTCGATCCGGTGAAGGACCTTGCGGCGGTGTCGAAGATTTCCTCCTCCCCCATGGTGCTGCTCGTGCATCCCTCGGTGCCGGTCACCTCGGTGAAGGAACTGGTTGCCAACGCCCGGGCCAATCCGGGTCGTTTGAACGTGGCGTCTGCCGGCATCGGCACCGGCACCCATCTGGCGATCGAATTGTTCAAGCTCATGGCCGGTGTTGAAATGACCCATGTGCCCTACAAGGGCAGTAACAGGGCGCTCACCTCCACGCTCTCCGGAGAGACCAATCTGTTCTTTGCCACTTTCGTTTCGGGCAGGCCGCTGGCCGAGTCGGGCAAGGTGCGCGCCATTGGCGTGACCTCGTTGCGCCGTGCAGCCGCGTTTCCCGACGTGCTCACCATCGATTCGGTGATTCCGGGTTACGAATCCGAATCCTGGTATGGCATGTTTGTCCCGGCGGCAACGCCGCGTGAATCAATCAATCGGATTCACACCGAGCTGGCAAAGGCGCTGCGCTCACAGGAGCTGCGTGATTTCATGGCCAAGGAAGGCGGAGAGCCGGCCGGCAGCACGCCGGAGGAAAGCACGGCTTATTTCCGGCTTGAAGTGGACCGTTATGCCAGGGTGGTCAAGGCCACCAACATGCAGGCCGAATAAGGAAAGACACGAGAGCATGTTCAATTCGTTCAATCTGGCCGAGCTGCACCTGCCACCCAATCTGGCTGATCTGCGCTCTGAGGTGAGAGAGTTTGTCGCGGAGGAGATGAAAGCGGGGGCCTTTCGCCGCTGCGCTGATGGCTGGGATGTCTGGGATCCGGATTTCAGCCGCAAGGTGGGTCAGCGTGGCTGGATCGGCATGACCTGGCCCAGGCAGTATGGCGGCCATGAGCGCACGGCATTGGAGCGCTATGTGGTGTCCGAGGAACTGCTGGTGGCCGGCGCTCCGATTCGGGCGCACTGGCTGGCCGACCGCCAGTTCGGCCCGCTGCTGCTGGCCTATGGCACGGAGGAACAAAAGCACAAACTCCTTCCCAGGATTGCCGCTGGCGAATGTTTTTTCTGCGTCGGCATGTCCGAGCCGGACGCCGGTTCGGATCTCGCCTCCATCCGTACCCGCGCTGACAGGGTGCATGGCGGCTGGCGTGTCGAGGGACGAAAGGTGTGGACCGGATTCGCCCATCACGCCCACATGATGACACTGTTCGCGCGCACTGCGCCGCGCTCCGAGGCGACGCGTCACGGCGGTGTCAGCCAGTTCCTGGTTGACCTCAAATCCACGCCCAATATGAGCATACGCCCGATCTACAACCTGGCCGGCGAGCATGATTTCAACGAGGTGGTGTTTGATGGTGCGATGCTGCCCGAGGACGCGCTGGTGGGCACGGTCGACAATGCATGGAGCCAGATATCTGGGGAACTGGTCTACGAGCGCAGCGGCCCCGAGCGCTGGTCAAGCACCTATGGCCTGATACTGTCACTGATGGACGAAATCGGGCACTCGCCGGAGCGGCTCGATGCGCGCGAGCTGGGACGCCTGGTGTCGCATGTGTGGACCCTGCACCGGATGTCCTTTGCCATCGCCGGCATGCTCGAGCGTGGCACCACGCCGACCATCGAGGCGGCCTTGGTGAAGGATTTGGGCAATGCCTTCGAGCAGGAAGTGCCTATCGTCGCGCGCCGCGTGCTGACCGAATCGAGAAGAGCCGCCAGCGCCATTCGCGACGACCTCGAAGCGGTGCTGGCCCGGGCGTTGTATTACGCGCCTTCCCACACCATCCGCGGAGGCACCAAGGAAATTCTGCGCGGCATCGTCGCCAAGGGCCTGGGTCTGCGCTAGTGTCCTGAATCGTTAGTTCGTTGAATCTGAAAAAGTATAAGACATGCTCCAAGATTGCGAAAAAGGCCGAAATCGGTGCCAGACAAGGCGCAAAGCGGAGCAAGGTTGACCACCTTGCGAGCATTTGCAACGCCGTATGGCGCCGATTCTCGGTC
>CAIPGJ010000588.1 GCA_903864555.1 uncultured Pseudomonadota bacterium
CGTGCAGAAGAAGGTGAGCTACGACATCCGCACGGTGTTCGATCCTGTGGCGCAGATGACCGTGCAGCCCTACCTGATGCTGGTGTCGCCCGGATTGCCGGTCAAGACGGTGCGCGAGTTCATCGATTACGTGAAGGCCAGGCCGGACCAGCTTTCCTATGCGTCATCGGGCGTCGGCTCCGTGAATCACCTG
This sequence comes from uncultured Pseudomonadota bacterium, assembly GCA_903864555.1. Next base: position 194 of record CAIPGJ010000588.1, read on the forward strand.
GGCACGGAATTGCTGAAGATACGCGCCGGCATGCAGCTGGTACACATCCCCTACAAGGGCAATCCCCCGGCCTTTGCCGACATGCTGAGCGGTCGCGTGCATCTCATTTTCGCCAGCGGCATCAGCAGTGCCGCCCTGGTGAAAGGCGGCAAGCTGAAGGCCCTCGCAGTGGCGAGTGCCGAGAGGACGCCGGCCGCCCCCGATCTGCCGCTGCTGGCAGAGACCGTGTCCGGATTCGAGCTGGGCAACGCCTACTTCCTCTACTCGCACGCCAGCACCCCGCGTCCGGTGCTGGCCGGGCTCAACAAGGCGGTGACGGACATCATGAATTCCGCGGAGGTGAAGTCGAAGCTGGCAGCCGATGGCGCCGAACCGGGTCGCATGAGTTCACTGGCGGAACTGAAAGCGAAGTTCATCGGCGAGTACGCGATGTGGCAGGGCTTTCTGGAGAAGTCCGGCATCAAGCTCGATGAGTGAGGCGTGAGCACTACAGCGCTGCGCTTGCTTGACAAGCTGATGCGCTCAGAATCTACTTAATGGAACGCAGTTCTGTTAGTCAGAATCAGTTCCGTCTGTAGGGGATGGCCGGACCGGCCTTTCCGGATTCATCCAACAACCCCGTAATCAGCCCGTTGATTGCCCACGCAGAGTCCAACATGTCACAGCTCATCCGTTTGTATCGCCCGACCGCACCATCCTTCTCGCAGCGCCGGCATGAGAGCCGGCTGCTCCCCAGCCTGCAGGGGGCGGTGGTTGGCTTCATCGACAATACCAAGCCCAACTTTGCACAACTGGTCGACGACCTTGCCGAACTCATGACCACACGCCTGGGCGTGCGCAACACGATCAAGCGCCAGAAGCGTGCTTCGTCGGTGCCGGCCCCCGATTCGTACATTGCGGAGCTGGCAGCGCAATGCGACCTGGTGATCACCGGGTCGGGCGATTGAGGCTCGTGCACGTCGTGGAGTGTCCACGACAGTGTGCAGATCGCGCGCCAGGGCAGGGCGACGCTGGTGATCTGCTCCACGGTGTTCGAGGCGCTCGGTCATGCGCAGGCCAGGAGTCTGGGCATGCCTGATCTTCCCGTGGCGGTGATCCCCCATCCCTTTGGCTTGCTCAGCCGAACCGAGGTACGCGCGCTTGCCGAGCAGTGCCTGACGCAGATTCCATCCCTGGTCGCGGGGCGCAAGTCATGAACAGCGTGCCGCAGGCCAATACCGTCGAAGACCGGTTCGTGCAGGCAACGGACGACTTCGACGAAATCAACCGTCTGTTTCGCGCTAACAACTGGACTGACGGTTTACCCATTGTGCCGCCCACCGAAGCACGTGTGTCCCGCATGCTGGCTGCTACTTCGCTGGCGCCGGATACCCTTATTGCCCGTCTGGCACCGGCTTTTGGCGAGGCCACGGTAGAGCGCATCGCCGTGAACGCCGTGATGGCGGGTTGCGACCCCGGCTATCTGCCTTTGCTGATCACCGTGGTGCGCGCAGTCAATGAGCCACAGTTCAACCTGCAGGGCATACAGGCGACTACCAATCCGGTGGCGGTGTGGATACTGGTGAACGGGCCGGTCGCCCGGCAACTGGCTATCAATGCCGGCCACAACTGTCTGGGTGAGGGCGCCTGGGCCAATCTCACCATCGGGCGGACGCTGCGTCTCATCCTGCGCAACATCGGCGGCGCCATACCCGGGGAGATGGACCGCTCCACCCAGGGCCAGCCTGGCCGCATCGCTTTCTGCTGTGCCGAGAACGAGGACGATACACCCTGGACGCCGTGGCATGTCGAGCGCGGTTTTGCCAGGGCGGCAAGCACGGTCACGGTGATTGCCGCCGAGGGCACCATCAACATGAACACGCATACCAAGACGGCGGAAGAACTGATCCGTGTCACCGCCGATACCATGATCCATCCGCCCAGCAACGAGTACTGCAATGGCGGCGAGCCCTTCATCATCTACGGCCCCGAACATGCCAACATCTTCCACGCCGCCGGCCTGGACAAGGCCGAAGTGAAGCGCCGCTTGTGGGCCGCCTCGAAGATGCCAGCCTCGCGCATGGCGGCCAAGGACCTCGGGCGGGCGCGTGGCTCGCGCCGGGAAGAACTCGGTGAGATCGGCTCTGATACGCTGCTGCCCATCGCGAAGTGCCCGGAAGACATCGGCCTGGTGGTGGCCGGTGGTCCGGGCACGCATTCCATCTACGTGCCCTGTTTCGGCAACTCGCGCGCAGTCACGCTGGAGATCACCGGCGGACTGCCGGAATGAGCTGCAGGCATCCCGAACCATCCAACGCATCACAGGTGAATACCATGAGACTGACCAAGACCATTCCGCTGATCCTGCTGCTGGCGGCGCAGGGCCTCGCTGCACAGACCTGGCCGGACAAGCCGGTGCGCTTCGTCCTGCCGGTTACCCCCGGCGGGGCCACCGACATCGTGGCACGCATCGTCACCAACGACCTGAGCAAGGCGCTGGGACAGCCGGTGGTCATCGAACACCGGCCGGGTGCCGATGGCATTGTCGGGGCGCAGTCGGTGGCGCGTGCGGCGCCGGATGGCTACACGCTGATCGTGGCCTTGTCATCCTTCACCACGGCACCCTACCAGCAGGCCACCATGCCCTATGATCCGGCGGCCGACTTCGCCGCGATCACGGAGATCGCCACCCAGCCCATGGTGCTGCTGGCCAATCCCAACATTGGCGTGAAGACCATTCCCCAGTTGCTGGCGCTGGCGAGATCGAAGCCACAGGGCATCAATGGCAGCCAGGCCGGGGGTGCCGGGCAGCTGGCCATGGAGGTGTTCAAGCGCCGTGGTGGCGTGGAGAAGAGCATCGTGACCGTGGCCTACAAGGGTGGTGCGCAGTCCATGGCCGCGGTGATGTCCGGCGAAGTGCAGTTCGCCTTTGTCGGTGGTGCCACGGCCCTGCCTTACATCAAGGGCGGCAAGCTGCTGCTGATCGCCACCGCGGGCAGCCAGCGTTCGGCCAGTTTTCCCGATGTGCCCACGCTCGCCGAGTCCGGCGTGCCCGGCATGGATGTCACGGCCTGGCAGGGTTTGCTGGCGCCGGCCGGCACGCCACGTGCCATCGTGACGCGGCTGCACACGGAGATCGCGGCCGGCATCAGGCGTCCAGAATCCATGGAGCGCCTGCTGGTGACCGGCTCGGAACCGGTGTTGAGCACCCCCGAGCAGTTCGGCGCCAAGATCAGGCGGCAGATGGAAGAATACGGCCCCATCATCCGTTCCATCACCCCGGGCTGATTCAGCATCCTTCGGAGAGTAACCATGAATAAAAATTCCATGCTGGCGTTGCTGTTC
>CAIPGJ010000589.1 GCA_903864555.1 uncultured Pseudomonadota bacterium
GCCGCTAAAGGCAGACAAGAGCGGCAAAGGTATGCCAAGTCTTGCCGGTGGATAGAACTGCGATGCTCTGTGTGCAAGGCGACAGCCACCGTCGCTGCGCTCGAACACGAAAATCGCGTGCAATCGGTACGGTTCAAATTCAGGTTCTGAACTTGCTAAGTCAAGAGGCTTTGAGCAGAAAGCCGTCTCAACAGTTCGAGTACCCCATCAAAGCGTGACTTTCTTCAAGAACGGGGAAAGCTTTGGAAGAAAAAAATCAATCAGATCAATAAGTTAAATCCAACGATTTGAAGGATTGAAGATTTGAAAAAAGGTCTTGGCGGGGTAGAAAATACTGCTTCACCAACCTGCTCAAGTCAAGACACATCGTTTTTTGGTGTGACCGGGGATTCGAACTTCGGTGTCGCCCATATGCTTGAGCCACCTCATCAAAGTTTGTCCATCCTTGAAGGCAAAGATATTCTCCTGCACAGAAGACGCTGCGATTCCTGTTACAAAAAACCATAAGGTATAAGCAAGGCAAAGCCACCGCCTCACGACCGCGGCCTTGATTTCGCTGGGAACCAGTAAATAAGAAAACTATCCCCAGCATGCACATATGCTTACGTGCCCTTGATCATCTAGCGCTGAATCGCCGAAGTAGGCTTTCCAAAGGTCCTGACGCCCAGCGAGATTGCGTCGCCTTCGCTAGCAGGTCGAGCGCGATCCAAGTACCCAGAGCCAGCGCCGATACCGATCCCGCATTGAGTTTGCCGAACAGGCCCAAACCATAGGCACAGAAAACAATCGACAACATGAGCGACTCTCCGATATACCCGCTCAGGCTCATCCTGCCCGCCGGCCTAAAGATGGCTAGCCCGCGCACGCCACCTGCATGCATCGTGGCGAGTACCGACACATAACCCCAGCTGAGTAGCGGCGCACCGGCAAATCCGAGTGCTATCCCTGCCGTCTCGCGCAGCCCCCAAGAGCCGACCTGAGCGCCAGGACCTACAACTAGCCACGCTGACAGGAATCCAAGACACAGTCCAGAGCTTAGGCCCCAGAGTAAACCAGCCTGCCAAAATGACCTGTGAATTTCGGGTCGAGCCAAAAGGCTCCGACGTCCAGCCACTAGGCCGATTGCAAACGCCGCCAGTACGCCCAAGCCGTTGAGCAAGAAGATCGTTGATGATGCCAAGGGCCAAAAAGAAATCCGCGCAGCGGTCGCCTCAAAAAAGCCGCCCTCTCGCATCGCTTGATTAAACGTTTGACCGGCAACAATCCACTCCTTAGCAGCAAGAGATCCGCTGGGCTCCGCCATAACTGCCATCGGGAGAGCAGTCAGTAGAAGTAACCAAGCAATCCCCGCAAGAACTGCCACGCGTAGAACCATCCGATCACTGAGACGGCGCATCCACGTCAGAGCAAGGCCCAATACTGCATATAAAAACAGTATGTCGCCCACAAAAAGTAGTGCAGCATGCGCGATACCCAGAATACCAAGGCCCAGCAGGCGACGCCGGAAACGACGAACAGAAGTTACACCTTCGTCTTTGACGATAAAGTGCATGCTGTAGCCGAACAGGAAGGCGAACAGCAGATAGAACTTCGCCTGAGCGAACGCTACGACGGCAAATGCTGCCGCGCGGTCGTACCAGGCGTGTACCGAGTCTGCGGTGAATCCCTCGGCGGAGATACCGAGGAAAGGGGCGTTGACAAATATGATGCCAAGAAGAGCGAAGCCGCGCAGTTCGTCAGCGAACTCTTGCCGCGGCAACGGGGCAAAAGACGAGGAAGGTGAAGGGGTGGTCATGTCAGACTTCAATAAAGTTAAGCCGTTCAAGATCATAATATAATGCGACGAATTACTCCATCCACAATTGTTTATTGAGGTAACACATGGCCAAAACACGGGACGAGGCGTTGCATGCGACGCGCAGACAGGACATCCTCGAAGCAGCGGCCCGCGTATTCAAAGCCAAGGGCTTTCACCTTGCGCGAACTGAAGACATCTGTGCGGAATCGGGTCTAAGCGCGGGCACCCTGTTCCGTCACTTTCCCGACAAGCGATCGATGATCGCGGCGATCGCCGATGTTGAGTTCGAGCGCTTGCGATCAGAAATCGAGCAGCTCTCGACACGAGAAGGCATCCTCTGGCTGACGCAGATAAAAGCGGAAGA
>CAIPGJ010000590.1 GCA_903864555.1 uncultured Pseudomonadota bacterium
GGAATACCCGCCAGGAACATCAGGGAGTTCATCGCCCTGGCCAAATCAAAACCCGGCACACTGAATTTCTCATCCCCTGGCACCGGCAGTGGCGGGCATCTGGCGGTGGAGCATTTCCGATACATCACCGGTACTGACATGGTGCATGTTCCCTACAAGGGTGGCGCCCCAGCCCTGACTGATGTCATCGCTGGCCAGGTGCAGTTCATGTTTCCAACCGTTCTCGCAGTGGCCCCTCACATGACGACGGGACGCTTGCGCAGCCTCGCCGTCACCAGCAGCAAGCGCTCGGTGGCATTGCCGGATATTCCCACGGTGGCGGAGTCGGGACTGCCCGGATTCGAGGCCGTGTCATGGAACGGCGTCATGACGCCAGCAGGTGTGCCAGCGCCCATCATCAGCAAGCTGCACAAAGACATCGTGCAGGTACTGCAAAGCCCGGATGTCAAAGACAAACTGGCGGCCGATGGTGCCGAGCCGGTGGGCAGCACCCCCGAGGAGTTCACCCGCATGATCCGACAGGAACTGGAAAAGTGGGCGAAGGTCATCAAGGCTGCAGGTATCAAGCTGGATTGATGCATGGTTGAGGGAAAAGGGCCTAGATGATGATCTGGACCTTCGGGTAGGTGCCTGAGAGTCATGCCTCCAGGGCAAGCCTGTAGACCCGGCTTGCCGTCCCTCGATAGAGTTGGTCCTTCTCATCACGGTTCATAGATGCGGTGATGCGCTTGTAGGCATTCCAGATGACGCCGTAGCCTGCTGTGCACATGTCGACCGGGAAATTGCTTTCCATCATGCAGCGGCCGGGGCCGAACAGGTCAATGCATGTTTCCACATAGGGCTTCCACGCAGCGGCCAATTCCACGGAAGAGGCTGGTTTGTCACGCAAGTGGAAATTCCAGCCACATCGCGGCATGCCGAATCCACCGATCTTCACGCTTAGGTTCTGGAACTGGGACAACTCACGCATGCGCGTGCGCCATACGTCGAAGATCTCCGTACGTCGGCCGGCGTGGGGGCCCACACCAAGGATGCCGCCGACGTGATTCAGGATCATTGCCGTATCGGGAAAGGCACGCACCAGATCGATCAATTCATCCAGTTGCGGATAGAAAATCCAGGCATCAAAAGAAAGTTTCTTCTGCGACAAATGCGAGAGGCCTTTGCGGAAGGATGCATCCAGCGCGAGATGCCTGATCTGGCTGGTGTGATGTCCTTCATTGACAGGATCCCACACCATGTTGTGACGGATGCCTTTGAGACGGCCGTTACCTGCTGCCACCAACTCATCCAGAACCGGCTCAATGCCGTCACCCAGTCGCAGATCCGCAAACCCCACAATCCCGGCACAGAAGCGCGTTTTGCCCAACAGTCCGCTCTCGCCAATGGCCGCCATTCCGTTGGCGAACTCTACTTCTCCTATGGATCTCAGTTCCGCAGGGCCATCACGGCGGTACATGGTCTGGCCGGTTTGGACGTAGACAGTGGACAGGATGTTGTGGCCTGCATGCAGATCAGCTGCAAGCTCATCGAATAGATAGCGTCCCCTGGCATCGATCCAGAAATGATGGTGGCAGTCGATGATGGGAAGGTCCGGTTCCAGGGCCGCTTCCGCATGCTGTCTCAACCAGGCGGCCACCTCATCCAGAGGTCTTTCTTCGACTGCCATGGTTTCAGAAGCTGACGTTGGCCGATTTCGCCACTTCGCTCCAACGATTGATGTCTATCCGGATGCGCTGCGAAAATTCAGCTGGGGTCATCGACAGAGGCTCGACACCCAGGGAGGCCATTTTCTCCTTTACTTCTGCGTTGGCCACGAATTCGACGAGTGCTGTATTGAGCCTGTCCACCACGGATTGCTGCATGCCGGCAGGTCCCATGATGCCGTACCAGGTAGCCACGTCATACCCGGGCAATCCCTGTTCCACCAAGGTAGGCACTTCGGGCGCCGCCAGCGATCGCTTTGCCGTGGTGACGGCCAGCGCGCGCATCTTGCCTGCTTTTACATGCGGGTACATGGTGGCCATCGGCTCAAAAATCATCTGGGTTCGCCCCCCGAAAAGATCATTGATGGCAGCCCCGGTCCCTTGATAAGGCACATGAAGCATTTCGATCCCGGCCATGCGCATGAATAGTTCTCCGGAGAGGTGGCCAGTGCTGCCCTGTCCCGCAGATGCAAATGTGAGCTTCCCCGGTTGTGCCTTTGCCAGGGCAATCAGCTCTTTGACTGATTTTGCCTCCAGAGACGGCGTGGTGGCCAGCAGGCTGACAGCCATTCCGACAGGGGCAATTGGACTGAAGTCCTTGACCGGATCGTAGGGGAGTTTCCTGTAGGTGGCGGCACTGACAGCGAATGTCAATGTGCCCAGGAGCAGGGTGTACCCGTCAGCAGGAGCTTTTGCGACGACGTCTGCACCGATGGTTGAGCCAGCGCCTGCACGATTCTCCAGCACCCAGGGTTGACCAAACTTCTCGCTGAACTTCTGGCCGTAAGTGCGCGCAATGATGTCACCGGCACCACCGGCCGCGAAGGGGAAAACGATCCGAACCGGCTTCGTCGGATATTGCGGGGCCTGCGCATGCGAGATGCCCGGAATGGACACGATGAGCATGACTGCCGCACGCTTGAACCATCCTGAATAAGCCATGACTCCTCCCTTGATTGAACACATTCTTTCTGCTGTTACCTTTCTACGCAGGCGTTGGATGCCGTTGGCTGCGCAGGGCAGATTTTCTTTTTTTTAATCATATACCATATGCATACGAAGAATACTGCCGCCAGTTCCTGAGAAGGTGCATGGCGGTGTCGGGTCCGGATATTGGCCGGCAGCGATGACAAGGGGGAATTCATGTCTGTTTCAAACCAAAACCAGGGGAATGCCTGGATTTACCTAACCCGCGCGGAGGCGCGCTTCATTGATGCAGCTGTCTCCCGCCTCATACCAGCAGATGATCTTGGTCCAGGTGCGAGGGAAGCGAACGTCACCTGTTTCATTGATCGCCAGCTCGCAAGCGGATGGGGCAGTGCCAGTCGCATGTACCGCCTGGGACCGTGGCAGGATGGCACGCCGCAGCAGGGTAACCAGTCCTGGTTGACGCCTCAGGAAGTGTATCGACATGGAATACGGGAAACCAATCTTCACTGCATGAGCGCGCATGGTCGGAACTTCGATGTGCTTTCGCCGGAAACCCAGGATGCCATCCTGAGCGCATTACAAGAAGGATCCATTGAGTTGCCGTCATTGGGATCGAAAAAGTTCTTCAATCTGCTGTGGCGGAATACCGAGGAGGGCTTCTTCGCAGATCCGTTGTATGGCGGCAACCGTGACAAGATAGGCTGGAAGCTGGTGGGGTTTCCCGGAGTGGCGGCCGCCAACTATGCGGATCTGATTGGTCAACATGGCGAGCCCTATCGGGTGGTTGAGCCGGTCAGCATTCTGGATATTGAAGAGGGCAGGGTGCCGGTCGACGCGCAGGGCAGTCCAAGGCACGTCACAGTCAGCGTTGTGGTGAAACCAGCCGGGGCAGAAAAATGAGCGACATCAAACTCAAGCCTGTGGATGTCGTTGTGGTTGGCGTAGGTGTCGCTGGTTCCATCCTGTGCCAGGAGCTGGCAGCCTCGGGCCTTCGGGTCGTCGGTCTGGAACGTGGGCGCATGGTGGATCCGGCACAGGATTTCGCGATGCCCTATGCACATGACGAATTCCGGCACGACAGTCGAAGCCAGCTGATACAGAACCTCGCTCGCGAAACAGTCACATTCCGAAACGCCCCTTCCGAGACAGCATTGCCCATGCGTGAAATCGGCTCCTTTCGCATGGGGGAATGCGTCGGTGGGGCAGGCGTTCTCTGGGGCGGCTTGTCGTGGCGCTTTCTGCCCTGGGACTTCGAAACACACAGTCGGACGGTGGAGCGTTACGGCAGGCATCACATGCCCGAAGATTGCAGCAATCAGGACTGGGGCATCAACTACGATGAGCTGGAGCCCTACTACGACCAGTTCGAACACATTTATGGCGTGAGCGGCAAGGCCGGCAATCTGAATGGTCAATTGCAGCAGGGCGGCAATCCATTCGAGGGGCCCCGATTCCGCGAGTATCCCAATCCACCGACCCAGGCGACGCAGGCGGGGCATCTGTTCGGTCAGGCCGCCGCATCACTGGGGTACACGCCGTTTTCACCGCCCACATCCGGTATCACCCGTGAGTACACGAATCTGTACAAGGTCATGATGGGACAATGCCAGCGGGGCGGTTTCTGTTCCAGTTACGTGTGCGCCATGGGGGCCAAGGGCAGCCCGGTCACCGCGGTATTGCCGGCACTCATGAAGCACCGGAATTTTGAATTGCGTCCACTGTGCAATGTGATCAGGATCAACAAGGATTCCGATGGCAAGCGGGCCACCGGAGTCACCTACATTGATGCCCGCGGACGGACGGTGGAGCAACCTGCAGATATCGTGATCCTGACTTCGTACACTTTCAACAATACCCGGCTCATGCTTTTGTCCGGCATAGGAAAACCGTACGATCCTGTCAGCAATACCGGTGTCATCGGCAAGAACTACACCTATCAGGCGACGGGTTCGGTGAAGTTGTTCTTCGAGGACAAGGCATTCAACAGCTTCATGGGCGGCGGTGGCAGCTGCACGGCCATAGACGACTACAACGGCGACAATTACGACCATTCCGGCATGGGGTTCATCGGTGGCGGTTACATCGTGGTGAACAGCCGCGGAGCCGCTCCCATCAGCAACCATCCAGTTCCATCAGGGACGCCGCCTTGGGGTTCCGGCTGGAAGAAGGCCGTAGCCCACTACTATGACCGGTCCTTTTCCATCAGCTCCCACGGTGGTTGCCAGGCGTATCGCACCAATTACCTTGACCTTGACCCGACGTATAAGGATGTCAATGGCCTGCCACTTATACGCATGACCTTCGACTGGCACGAGCCGGATATCAGGATGTCGGCCTACGTCACCAAAAAAGCCGAAGAGATTGCCAAGGTGCTCAATCCCTCGAAAATGAGCGTCAGTCCGGTCAAGGGCAAGTACAACATTGCTCCCTACCAGGTGAACCACAACACCGGCGGCGTGATCATGGGCAGCGATCCGTCCAGCAGTGCGCTCAACAAGTACCTGCAATCATGGGATGTTCCGAATGTATTTGTCGTGGGTGCCAGCGCTTTCCCTCAGAACAGCGCTAATGCACCAACCGAGACAGTAGGGGCCCTGGCGTGCTGGGTTGCCGATGCGATCAAGGAGCAATATGTGAAGCGGCCCGGATCACTGGTCTAGCTTGCCGTTTGCCAAAAAGATAGGCATCTTGCAGGGATTAATTGGGCCTCGGGAGCTTGAAATGCCGGCTATTGAACCCATCTATGGGATAATTACTGTACACAGATACCGGGGGCGACCTGGTTTCGACGTGGGTGTTGAAGCAGTTCAGTGCATACCGAGGCCCAGATTCCCTCGTAAATCCAGCTGGAACGCAATAACTGCGAACGACGAACGTTTCGCTCTCGCCGCTTAAATAACGGTGAGCCCTGCACTGGTTTGTTCATGGGTCAGGTGGCGCAAGCTGCAGCAGGGTCCCTCACATGAAATCGCGGTCGGCAGGGTCACTTTGCCTCCCGCTAAAACCAAGGTGACTCGCCGTATGCAAGCCTGCCGATTGGCGTGTATCCGGTCAAATCAAAGAATTCGGCTAAGTATGTAGATCTGGCTGTAGAGAGCTTGCGGACGCGGGTTCGATTCCCGCCGCCTCCACCACTTTTTTGCCGGAAGCACTGGGTTTCCGGGGATGTTTGCCAGCGGGTGTCGTTTGCATCCGCTTCGGCAGGAAGGTCCAGCTTCATTCGAACAGGACTACTTCTTCAAGCCTGCCCAGCCCAGCAGCTCTGCAGGTTCGGCGATGACCGCATCGGCTTTCCAGGCATGCGGGTCTCCGCCTTCACCCAGGTAACCAAATGCTGCAGCGACCACTGGCATCCCAGCGGCTCGTGCAGCCTGTATGTCGCGCAGATCATCGCCGACATAAAGGCATTCCACCGGCTGTAAACCGAGCAGATTGCAGGCGTGCAGAAGCGGGGCAGGGTGTGGCTTGGGATGTGGCGTCGTGTCACCGCTTACCACGCAGGCGGCGCGGTCATGGAGGTCCATTGCCTCGAGCAGAGGTTCAGTGAAACGCGAAGCCTTGTTGGTCACGATGCCCCAGGGCATGCCGGCATCCTCGAGAGACCGCAGTAATTCAGGCATTCCAGCGAAAAGTTGGCTTTCAATACAAATATGGCTGGCGTAAAGATCGAGGAAGCGGGACTTCAGTTGCTCGTAATCCGGATGTTCCGGTCCGATTCCCATGCCAGCCTGAATCAGGCCTCGTGCACCACTTGAAGTATGCGGACGAGTCACTTCGGCTGGGAGGGACGCTCTCCCGAGTTCATTCAATAGTCTGTTGAGCGCTCCAGCCAGATCAGGAGCGGTGTCCACCAGGGTGCCGTCCAGGTCAAAAAGGATTGCTCGAATTGAATGCCGGAAGGCGTGGGTCACTGGATGCCCTTTACAGCATGGACGAGATAGTTGACGCTCGTGTCACTCCCAAGAGCGTACTGCCTGGTAATCGGGTTGTAGGTCATACCTGTCACATCACGGATTTCCAGGCCTGCTCTCCGGCACAGGGATGCCAGCTCAGAGGGTTTTATGAATCTGGCGTAATCATGCGTGCCGCGGGGGAGGAGCCTGAGCAGATACTCCGCGCCAACGACTGCAAACAAGTAGGCCTTGAGATTTCGATTGATGGTGGAGAAGAACAGGTGGGCACCAGGTTTAGCAAGCTGTGCACAGGCCTCGATGGTGCTGGCTGGGTCTGGCACATGCTCCAGCATTTCCATACACGTAACGACGTCAAAGCTGCCGTTACTGCGCTCAGCCAAGTTCTCAGCGGAGATAAGGTTGTAGCTGACCTTGGTCGCGGTTTCCAGGGCGTGCAGTCGGGCGACCGACAGGGCCTTCTCGGATAAATCGATGCCCGTGACATCCGCCCCAGTCACCGCCATTGATTCCGACAGGATCCCACCTCCACATCCCACGTCAAGAATCGACATCCCGGCAAGCTTAGCCTTGCCTGCAATCCAGCCCAGGCGCAGAGGGTTGATCTCATGTAAGGGGCGAAACTCGCTTTGTGGGTCCCACCAGCGATGGGCCAAAGCACTGAACTTGTCCAGTTCCTGCTGCGAAACATTCGCCGCGTCATTCATACATTGACTCCAGAAATAAAAAAGGCCCTGCCGAAGCAGGGCCTTCGCCGACAACTGACTATTTAGCGGGCAGCAGGCTTGGCTGCAGGTTTCGCAGCTTCCGGCTTGGCAGCTTCCGGCTTGGCAGCAGCAGGCTTCGCCGTGGTACCAACCACTTCGATGTCCACGCGACGGTTCTTGGTGCGGCCATCTTTGGTGCTGTTGCTAGCTACCGGCTGCTTCTCGCCCTTGCCTTCAGTGTAGATGCGATTGGCGGCAATGCCCTTGCTGACCAGATAGTCCTTGACAGCAGTGGCACGGCGCATCGACAGCTTCTGGTTGTAGGCATCGCTGCCGATCGAGTCGGTATGGCCGATGGCGATGATCACTTCCAGATTGATGGCCTTCATCTTGCCCACCAGATCATCCAGCTTCGTACGGCCTTCGGGCTTGACCATAGCTTTGTCAAAATCGAACAGCACGTCAGCAGCCAGAGTCACCTTTTGCGTCACGGGCGCAGCTGCTGGCTTGGCGGCCGGCTTGGCTTCAGGCTTGGCAGCCTCGGGCTTCGCAGCCGGCTTGGCTTCGGGCTTGGCCGCAGGCTTGGCTTCCGGCTTCGCAGCAGGCTTGGCAGCTGGCTTCGGAAGCAGATCGGGATCGCATTCCTGAGTGGCCATTGCCGGCGTCCAGTAACCAGCGCGAACGCAAGTGCCAAATCCGCTCTTGACGGTTTGACCGGCGGCATCCTTCGCGTATCCAATGCTGCTTGACTGCGGGGCAGCAGCCATGGCTGTACCAGCAAAGCTAGCCGTGGCTATCGCCAAAGACGCCGCAAACGACAGGGGGGAGCTCCAGACCTTGTTCATTGTTTTCTTCCTCTCATGATTTCAGACTTGGCGACCGATTAACAAAGCTTAAAATTTGCTTAAGTTTTTGTTTCCGCTACTAACTTAGTATGCCACAAACGAGCTTGGCTGTACAAATTATGCTCATCGATGGACAACAGACTCCCGTTTTCCATTTTCGGGACCCCTTCAACCCAGACGTCCGTAACATTTTCCCTGCCACAAGCGTAAACCAGCTGGGATATCACATCAAAACATGGCGTCAGCCCTGGTCCACTCAGCCTGACTGCACAGAGATCAGCCGACTTGCCGGGCATTATCGACCCTATTGTTTGATCAAGGCCCAACGCCCTGGCGCCACCCAGCGTAGCGGCGAAAATCGCCTGACTTGCGGGCATGGCGCTGGCATCGCCTGCAACGGCCTTGGCTAGCAGTGCAGCCAGTCTCATTTCCTGAAACATGTCCAGACGGTTGTTGCTCGCTGCACTATCCGTACCCAATCCCACGTTGATACCCCGGTTTAGCATCTGTGCAACAGGGGCAAATCCACTTGCCAGTTTGAGATTGGAGGAGGGGCAATGTGCGACAGAAACCCCTGAACTGGCCAGCAGATCGAGTTCCGCTAACTCCATATGGACGCTGTGGACTGCGATCAGCCGCGCACCCAGCAAGCCCAGTTGCTGCATGCGTGCCAGCGGACGGCGCCCATGGTTGGCCAGGCTGTCTGATATCTCGTCCAGGGTTTCATGAAGATGCACGTGCACTGGCAGGTCCAATTCCTCGGCCATGAGAAGTACCCTGCCGAAGGTGCGATCCGATACGGTATATGGGGCGTGGGGCGCCATGCAGAAAGTCAGTTTCCCTTCGTGACGCAAGGCGTCCCTGGCTTCCAGCCCCTTCTGGATATAGTCATCCGAATCTGATGCGTAGTTCGAGGGAAACTCCAGCGTGATCAGACCGATAGCCGCCCGCATGCCACTATCAAGGGCAGCCTTTGCCGCTGCAACTGGA
>CAIPGJ010000591.1 GCA_903864555.1 uncultured Pseudomonadota bacterium
CAGCTCGAGTAGTCGAATTCGGGCAGCCCCTGTTCGGCCGCGGTCTTCAGGTCGGGCATGTATTTGGAGCGCTGCTGGCCGAGGTTCACGATGGCGAGCAGTTTGCCCGCCTTGACGAAGGGCAGGCCGGTGAAGAACAACGTGGCGGTGGCGTGCACGCGCCCGGCCAGCATGTCCTGGAACACCGGCGCCGATCCCTTGTAATGAATGAAGGTGACCTTGCTGCTGGTGGAGGAGTGCAGCCAGGCGCCGACGATGTGCAGGATGCCGCCACCGCCCGAGGTGCCGAAGTTGATGCCTTCGGGATTGGCTTTCGCATGGGCGATGTACTCCTGAAAGGTCTTCACCCCCAGCGACGGATGCACCATGAGGAAAGTGCCGCGGGTGGTGATCTGCGCCACAGCGGCGAAATCGCGCACCGGGTCATAGGGCAGCTTCTCCAGCGGGAAGAAGGCTGGGTACACGGTGAAGCCCGGACCAACATAGAGCAGGGTATAGCCGTCCGGTGCGGACTTGGCGACGAAGATCGCCCCGATCGAGGCCCCACCGCCCGGTTTGTAGTCCACCAGCACCGGCTTGCCCAGGCCCTCGGAGAGTTTCGGGATGTACAGGCGCGTTTCCACATCGGCGATGGAAGCGGGTGCAAAGGGCACGATGATGGTGACCGGTCTGGCCGGGTAGGAAGCTCCCGGCCCCTGCGCCTGTGCGGCGGCGCCTGTCATCAGCATCAACAGCGCCAGCGTTGACCTTGTCAGTGTCGATCTTGCCCATCTGCCCATGATGTTCCTCCTCCGTTCGACTTGATTTTTGCCCGGCCTCGGCCGGCCACATTTCCTCACCCCTCACCCCTCACCCTCCTTCAACACCACCAGCGCATCGGCTGCCACGGCCCCCAGCCCTGCCGGCCGCACCAGCACCGGATTGAGGTCGATCTCGGCGATGTGATCGCGGGCCTGCCAGGCCAGTTGCGACACCCGCACCAGCAGCTGCGCCAGCGCCTGTGTGTCGCGTGCCGGCTGGCCGCGCACGCCGGCGAACATGGCTGCGGCACGCAACGAGGCGATCAACTCGTGCGCGGTGGCGAGGCCGAAGGGCGCGATGCGATAGCTCGTGTCGCGCAGCACCTCGGCCAGCACGCCGCCCATGCCGAAGGTCACCACCGGACCGAATAGCCGGTCGTTGACCACGCCGATGAGAGTCTCGATGCCATCGCCGATCATCTCCGAGACCAGCACGCCTTCGATCCTTGCCCGGGGCATGGCCCTGGCCGCATTGGCGAGTACCTCCGCAACCGCCTGTGCCAGCGCCGCGTCATTGGCGATGCCCAGCTTCACCCCGCCAATGTCGCTCTTGTGCGCGATGTCGCGCGACACCACCTTCACCGCGACCGGATAGCGCAGTCCCGGCGGCAAGGTGGCCGTGCCCGCGGACACCAGCGCATCGCGCGTCACCGCGATGTCGGCCGCGGCCAGCCATTGCTTGGCGGCGTGTTCGTCCATGGCGCCTGTGCCGGAAGGCAGCTCGGGGCATATTGGCGCGTCGGGCATATCGCCGTCATGGAACAGGTGTTCGCGCTGCGCCAGCGCGCGCGCATGCCGCGCCAGCATGCCCATGGCCGCGGCGGTGCGCCGGGGAGAGGCGAACACCGGGATGTTCGCCTCGGCGAGGATGTCGAAGGCCTGCGGCGCGGATTCGCGCGGCACCGAGGAAAACACTGCTATGGGTTTGCCGCATTCGCCGGCAGCCTGCGCGAGGAAGCGCGCCACGATGGCAAAGCGCTCACCCGCAGTGAGCGCCAGCAGCACCGCCACCTGGTCCACGTGCGGATCGGCGAGCAAGGCGCGCACCGAGTGCAGGAAGCGCAGGTCATCGGGGCCGTTGATGAAGCTCGCGGTGTAGTCGATGGGATTGCCGATGGCGCCGATGGTGCCGTTGTCGGGCAGGTTCTTTTCGAGCACGGACAGGCTTGCGCGGCCCAGCGTGGCGAGCACCAGCCCGTGCTCGTCGGCGGCATCGGAGAAATTCACCGCCGAGCCGCCCGAGCCACCGATCACGGCCACGCGCGGTCCCGGCGCCTGGCGTTGCGCGCCGAGCATGCGCAGCATGTCCACGGTGTCGTGGATGTCGTGCGTCTCGATCACACCGCATTGGGCGAAGGCGGCGCGGTAGATGTCGTGCGCGCTGGTGAGGTAGGCAGTGTGCGAGGCGGCGGCACGCGCGCCTTCGCGGGTGTTGCCCGCCTTGAGCACCACCAGCGGCTTGCCCGCGGCCAGGGCGTGGCGTGCCGCTGCCATGAAGGCGCGCCCGTCGCTGAGGCCCTCCAGGTAGGCGAGGATGACCTTCGTGTGCGGGTCATCGGCAAAGGCATGGATCAGCTCGGGCGCGCTGATGTCGGCCTCGTTGCCGCTGGCCACCACGGTCTGGAAGCCGATGCCCGAGAGCGTGGCCTGCACCACCAGACTGTTGCCAAAGCCGCCGCTCTGGATCACCGCCGATACCGGCCCCGGCTGCAGGTCCGGGGCGCGTGTGAGGCTGCTGAAGCTGGCGTAGGCATGATGGGGCACATTGACCAGTCCCAGGCAGTTGGGCCCGATCACGCGCACGCCGCCGGCGCGCGCGGCGGCGACCATATCGGCCTCGAGTTGAATGCCTGTGGCGCCGCTTTCACGAAAGCCGCCGCCCAGCACCACGGCAAAGCCGATGCCCTTGCGCCCGCATTCGGCAATGGCCCCGGGCACCTGCGCCGCCGGCAGTGCGATCACCGCCACATCGCAGGGGACGTCGATGTCGGCGATCGAGGCGTGGCAGTGCAGGGCGCCGATCTGCGTCCGGCGCGGATTCACCGGGCAGATGTGGCCGGCATAAGCGTGGTGCTGCAGCGCCAGCAGGGTCTGCGCGCCCGGGCGCGCAGGGTCCTCGCTGGCGCCGACCACGGCGATGCCGCGCGGGTTGAACAGGCGCCTGAAACTGGAAGACATCAAGGAGGCCATCGGATCGGTGCCGGCTCAGGGCCGGTAGTAGTGGCGCGACTCGCCGGTCTTCAACATGCCGGCGGCGATGTTGGCGAACTCGCACAGCAGCATGCGCGTGTCGCGCGGATCGATGATCTCCTCCACCGCGAACGCGGCCGCCGAGCGAAAGGGCGAGCGGATGGAGGCCAGGCGGGCCTCGATCTCGGCCTGCTTCGCCACCGGATCCTCTGCCGCCTCGATCTCGGCCCGGTAGCCCACCTCGACACCACCCTCGAAAGGAAGGGAACCGGAGCGCAGTGACGGCCAGGCGTAGCGCATGGTGTAGCCCGAGGTGGGACGGTGGCCGCTGCCGGCCACACCGAACACATTGCGCACGAGGATGCTGCACCAGGGCACATCGGTGAGATTGATGGCGGTCATGGCGCGCATGGCCACGCGGATGGTGGAGTCCTTCTCCGCTTCAACGCCGATGGGAAAGCCCGGCAGGTCGACCAGGTGCACCACCGGCAGGTGGAAGGTCTGCGCCATGTCCACGAAGCGGATCAGCTTTTCGCAGGAGGCGCGCGTCCAGGAGCCGGCGTAGTGGTAGGGATCGCTGCCGAAGATCGCCATGGCATGGCCGTCCAGGCGCGCGAGGCCGGTCACCACCGAGCGTCCCCACAGCCGGCCCATTTCGAAAAAGCTGCCCTGGTCAGTCACTGCTTCCATGATGGCGCGCATCGGGTAGACCTTGCGCGTGTCGTGCGGGATGATGGACAAGAGCGTCTCCTCGCGCCGCGCCGGATCGTCGCCGGTCTGCTTGCGCGGGGACAGTTGATCCACCGAGCGCGGCAGGTAGGACAGAAAGCGCCGTGTGCGCTCGAAGGCCTCTTCCTCGGAGGCGACCTCATCGTCCACCGTGCCGTTGCGCGCATGCACGCCGCTGCCCCCCAGTTCCTCCTTGCTGACCTTCTGGCCGATGCGGGCCACCAGCGCCGGGCCGCCGGCGAACACCTGTGACAGGCCCTTCACCATTACCGAATAGTGCGAGGCGCACAGCTTGGCCGCGCCGCGCCCGGCCACCGGTCCCAGCGCCAGGCTCACCACCGGCACCGTGGAGAGCATGCGCACCATGGGGTGGTAGGTGGTGACAAAGCCGCCCGGCACATTGGGATGCCCGGTGCGCTCGATGTTGTTCACCGAGCCGCCGCCGCCATTGCCCTCGATCAGGCGCACCAGCGGGATCTTCAGGCCCATGGCCATGCGCTCGCAGTGGTTGTGCTTGTCCTCGTTGCTGCCGTCGTTGGAGCCGCCGCGCAGGGTGAAGTCATCGCCATGCACGGCCACCGGTTGCCCGTCGATGGTGCCCCGCCCGACCACGTTGTTGGCGGGAGTGAAGCCGGTGAGGCGGCCGTGCGAGTCGTATTCCTCGCGGCCGGTGAGCGTGCCCACTTCACGGAAGGACCCGGCATCGAGCAGCCGGTCGATGCGCTCGCGCACCGTGAGCTTGCCCTGGTCGTGCTGGCGCTTCACCTTGTCCGGCCCGCCCATCTGCCGCGCCAGCGCGCGCCGCCGCTCCAGTTCGTCCAGTGCTTCCTGCCAGCTCATCACCCCTCCTGGTTGGTGCGGATCCGTGGGCAGGTCCGGACGTGTGTTCGCCCGTTGTCGTTGTGTTTGCCTGCCCTGTGCCCACATCTGTGTCTGACGCAGAGGCTAGGGCAGCGGATGTCCGGCGTCAAGGAAGCCCCTGGCCTACCCTGCATGTGCCCATGCGCAATCGGCTGGCGTGTGCTTCAATCGTTGCCTGCCGTCCATTTGAAATCACGGGATACCCATGCAACTGGATAAACTCCTCACCGGCCGCAACGTGCCGGACGATATCTACGTGGTGGTCGAAATCCCGGCCTACGGCCCCGGCCTCAAGCTCGAGCTGGACAAGGCCTCCGGCGCGCTGCTGGTCGACCGCTTCATGGCCACGCCCATGCATTACCCGTGCAACTACGGCTTCATTCCGCACACCCTGTCCGAGGACGGCGACCCGCTGGATGCGCTGATGATCTCCCCCATGCCGCTCATCCCCGGGGTGGTGGCGAGCTGTCGCCCGGTGGGCGTGCTCAATACCGAGGACGATGCGGGGCCGGATGCCAAGATCCTGTGCGTGCCCGTGTCCAAGCTCACGCCAGCCTATGACCATGTGATGGAGGCGGGCGACCTGCCCCCGCTGCTGATCCAGCAGATCGAGCACTTCTTCTCGCACTACAAGGACCTGGAGCCCGGCAAGTGGATGAAGCTGCAGGGCTGGGGCGATACCGCCGCGGCCAAGGAGGAGATCCTGCGCAGCGTCCAGCGCTACCAGGCCTGCGAGCCGCCGCCCAATTTCTGAGTGAGCGCTGGTTCAGCCAAGGGGCGAGCAATGCAGGACTTTCCGGGGCAGATGGCCACAGCGCTGATTGCGCCGGTCGTGGATTGTGTATCCTTGCGCCTCGCCGGTCGCTGAACTGCAGGGCTGGTGTCAGGACAGCAGATGTCTGGACCAACAGACGTCAGGACAACAGAAACACGCCAGGAGTGACGCATGCCATTGCCGCCATCGGGGCCGCGTGAGGAAATGCACGCCCGCAACATCGACATCCGCGGCTACAAGCGGCCGGACGGCCTGTACGACGTCGAAGGCCACCTGACCGACATCAAGACCAGCACCTTCACGCCGTCCTTCAGTCAGCGCACCGTGCCACCGGGGGAACCGGTGCACGACATGTGGATACGGCTGGTGGTCGACATCGACCTGCTCATCCACGATGCCCAGGCCTCGATCGACCTGCACCCCTACCACCAGTGCCACGAAGCCGCTGAATCGATCAAGGCCGTGATCGGCCTGAGCATCGGCCCGGGCTGGCAGGGCAACGTCAACAAGCGGCTGGCGCGCAACGACAACTGTACCCATCTGCGCGAGCTGCTCATCCCCATGGCGAGCGGCGCCTACCAGGCGCTGGCGCAACTGCGCTCGGACCGCAACAACCGTGTCGATGCCGATGGCCGGCCGCAGAAGATCGGCACCTGCTACACCTATGGCGCCGACAAGGATCAGGTGCTGATCCGTTGGCCGGCGTACTACACGGGCAGCAAGACCTCTCTCTGAGGGGTTCTTCGCCGAACTTCCGGGAAGAAGGCGCGGCCGGCCGGCGGGGGGCGCCAGCCGGGCTGGTTTCATGGCCTTTTCCAGACTTTGCATGAATTCTGCGCATGCTTGTTGCCCTGCAGTGCTCGACGTGCGATAGGCAATCCAGGGCATCGACTTGGGAGTGACTGGCGCACTGCAAGTTCAGCGATCAAAAAACGCCCCGGCGCGACTGCGTCGCTTCGGACCCTGCGACAAGGAGGTCAACCTGCCTGCAGCCTCCTCCAGTGTCCTGAATCGCTAAGGACACATTTGAACGACTATCCTCGATTCGAGACTTGATCGGTGTTTCCTGAAGCACCATCTGAATCGCCTGCGTGTGCAGTGCCTACGACCAGCGACGCGGGAAATTTCTTTGGCGCCAACCTGGAAGCCGCCGGCATCAACGACAACATCGGTGGCGTGGGCGGTGGACTCAAGTCCATTCAGGGTTCTGCGGCCTTCTCCAAGAGCGCGCCTGCCATCTGAGCGTTCCAGACCGGGCCGGTGATAGCGGCCAGGTGTCTGTTACCTTGATCACAATATCATTGCTGATCCTTTGATGACAAGTAATTACTCGCAGAATTGATCATATTAAATGGCATCATCCAGATGCCGGGTGGCACCGCATCCGGCCGGGCCATGGCGCCCCGCCCGGCATGGCCCTAAACTGACCGCACAAGAAAATCCATAAATCGCTGCAGCA
>CAIPGJ010000592.1 GCA_903864555.1 uncultured Pseudomonadota bacterium
CAGGCCCGGGGTTTACCCCCTTGTCAAAGGGGGCCGACTGGCCGCAGGCCAGCGGGGGGATTTTGACCAGCCAGGCTGGTTTGCCTTCCTTCGCAAGATATTGCCGTGAATCCTGGAAATGCCTGTTGCTTTGCAGACAGGGATGCGCAGGAGAAAATCCCCCGCTCGTTCGCTGCGCTCACGAGTCGGCCCCCTTTGACAAGGGGGTAAACCACGCCGCAGCCACGTCTCCGGAATTCGACGAAGAACCTTTGACAAGGGGGTAAACACGCTCCTGCGCAGGATTTACGTCAAGTGCATTGTCATATTACGCCCCGTAATGGTGCAGTGCATTGAGGGTCGCTTGGTCTTTCGCTAGACTCGAGTACAGCTACTCCAAGGCGATTCCATCATCACGACGGATGAACCAGTGCCACGCATCACCATCGACCCCGCCGGTCAGTGCGGCGGCGATGCCTACCGGGAGAAACAAGTTGTTTTCAGGGACCTTGTACAGGGTCTTGGCAGCTGCCCTCTTTGTGCTGCCGGTTTGCGCGATGGCGCAATCCAATGACCTGCTCAGCCGAGCCAAATCACTCATCGACACCCGCAAGGCCACCGAAGCACTGGCCCTGCTGGAACCCCAGACCGAGGCACTCTCTGGCAATCCGGACTTCGATTACCTGCTGGGCATCGCCGCACTGGATGCCGGGCGCCCCGGTATTGCCGTGCTCGCGCTGGAGCGCGTGCTCATGGTGCGACCGGAGCATGCACAGGCACGCGCCGAAATCGCCCGGGCCTATTTCGAACTGGGCGAAACGAAGACCGCGCAGGCCGAGTTCGAGTCGCTGAAGCGTGGCGGCGTGCCCACCGAAGTCGCCGCTAACATCGACAAGTACCTCGACGCCATCGGCAAGCGGCTGGCCGGTGGTCCGGTGTGGCGGGGCTACATCGAAGCCACTGCCGGCACCGACAGCAACATCAACAATGCCACCGGCAGCGCGCAAATCGCCATTCCCGCATTCGGTGGCGCCGTGTTCGGCCTGAACGCCGCAGGCCAGCGCCAGCACGCCCTGTTCACCGGCCTCGGTATCGGGCTCAACCTGTCCGCGCCGCTCAAGCCGGGTGTGCGCCTGCTGGCGGGAGCCTCGGCGGCACTGCGCATGAATGGTTCGCAGCAGGACTTCGACACCTCGACGCTGGATGCCAACGTCGGCGCCGCCTGGGAAGTCGATGCGCGCAACCTTGTGTCCGCCTCTGCGCAGTTGCAGCAGTTCGGCATCGACAACCGGCGCTTTCGCACCGCCGCCGGCGTGAGCGGGCAGTGGCAGCACGCCTTCGCCGAGGACAAGCAGATTTCCTTGTTCGCCCAGTACAGCGACCTGCAATACCCCGGCCAGGACCTGCGCAATGCCGACCGCCTGGTCGCCGGCGTTGGCTATGTGCAGGCCTTCCCCGGCGCCTGGTCACCGGTGGCCTTCTTCTCCGGCTATATGGGGGGCGAGCAGGAGCGCGCGTCCAACGTGGGCTTCCTCGGCCATGTGCTGCAGGGCGTGCGCGCGGGCATTGCTCTCAAACTGTCGGACAGCCTGGGTGCCAATGTGTCGCTCAGCCACGAGGCGCGTCATTACGGCGGTGTGGAACCCTTGTTCCTCACCGGGCGCGTCGACCGGCAGACCGACCTGCGCATCGCAGCCGATTACACGCTGCGCCGCCACCTCACCCTGTCGCCCTTCGTGACCTACACCGAAAACGAATCCAACATCGTCATCAATCGCTATGGCCGCACCCAGGTCGGTGCCACGGTCAGGATGGAGTTCTGAACATGAAACTGTTGAATGACATGCGACGGGTCCTCGGCGTGCTGGGCGTCGCCTTTCTGGCCACCTGCGGCAACGTGCTGGCCGCCGACATCGTGACCCTGGTATCCGTCGGCGACGTGCGCGCCGTGACCGCCACCGGCGCTTCACGCACCCTGGCCAAGGGTGCCGAACTGCGGACCGGCGAGCGCCTCGAAACCGGCGCCAACGGGCGCGCGCAACTGAAGTTCTCCGACGGCGCCGTGGTGTCGGTGCAGCCCGAGACCAGTTTCCGTGTCGACCAGTACCAGTTCTCCGGCAAGGAG
>CAIPGJ010000593.1 GCA_903864555.1 uncultured Pseudomonadota bacterium
CTGCTGCCGCTGATCGGCGAGTACGAGCGGACCAGCACGACCATTGCCAACGCATACATCGCGCCCATCATCAATAAATACCTCTCGCGCCTGCGCGATGCGCTCGACGAAAAGGGCATCCGGGGACCACTGTTCGTCTGCCAGTCAAGCGGCGGGCTCTTTCTGCACTCCTTTGCCAAGCAAAAGCCCGTGCTGACCCTGGAGTCCGGCCCGGCAGCCGGCTGCGTCGCGGCGCGCCACTACGCCCGCAATCTGGGCTGCACCGACGCCGTTGCGGTGGACATGGGCGGCACCACCACCAAGGCCACCTTCATACACAAGGGCGAACTGGACTGGGCCAGCAAATTTGCCATTGGTTCGTCCATGAGCACCGGGAGCCGCCTCGACTCCGGCCAGGGCTACATCATCCAGACCCCCTCCATCGACGTGGCCGAGGTGGGAGCGGGCGGTGGCAGCATTGCCTGGATGGATGACGGCGGCGTGCTGCACATCGGACCGGAGAGTGCGGGGGCCCACCCCGGCCCCGCCTGCTACAGCCAGGGCGGCGTCCAGCCCACACTCACCGATGCCAATGTGGTGCTGGGCTACGTCAATCCCACCGCGCTGGCCGGTGGCACCTTCCCCATCGACCGTCGCAAGGCTGAACAATGCCTCGAAAAGCTTGCGGAACGACTGGGCAAGACCATCGAGGAAACCGCCTATGGCATACACCAGATCGCCAACGCCAACATGGTCACGGCCATCCGACGCGTTTCAACCGAAACCGGACGCGATCTGCGCAACGCCGACATGATTGCCTACGGTGGCTCCGGGCCGGTGCAGGCGGTGGGCCTTGCCAGAAGCCTGGAAATGCGGCGCGTCATCATTCCACGCTACCCCGGCCTCTTCAGCGGATATGGGCTGCTCACTGCCAACATCGAGCATCACCTGATGAGGACCGTGATCCAGCCACTGCACGAGGTGGACATCCATGCCCTGAATGCCGCACTCGCAGAACTTGAAGAGGCCGTGACCAGGGAGCTCCGCGACTATGGATTTTCCAGTGACCGGCTGGAGGTAAGCCGCTTTGCCGACCTGAAATTTGATGATCGTGCCGGCGAGACCGTGATGCCCCTGCCCACCCGGCTGCTCGTTGAAGGCGAGGACATGACCTTGCTGGAGAAGGCGTTCCTCGATACCTACCAGGAAATCCACAACTACACGCCACGCGGCTCGGGCATCCTGATGCAGAGCGTGCGCGTGGTTGCGCGCATCTCGCGCCCCATTCAAGGCCTCAGTGTGGCCATGCGCGGCGATGAATGGCGTCCCGTCGAGGCGCACCGCAAGGTCTACTTCGGTCCGGAAACCGGTTATGTGCAAACGCCCGTGCTTTCGCGCAGTGACCTGCATGCAGGCACAGTGATCGGCCCCGCCATCATCGAGGAAGCCGATTCCTCCACCGTCGTCCAGCCCGGCTGCACCGCGACCCTGGGTCGTGATGAAGTCATCATCGTCCATCTCGATGGGGGTCATGCCTGACATGAACATGCAAACCGCAAAACGCCAGGCCGATCCCATTGCGCTGGAACTGGTCAACAACAGCCTGCAATCCCTGTCCGACGAAATGGGCGCAACGATCGCCAGATCCTGCGCCTCGCCGCTCATCCGGGAAGCGCAGGATTTTGCCGCGGGCTACGCCGACCGGACCGGCCAGGTGCTTTCCAACTGCGTCGCCTCCCCGGGATTTGTCACCTCGCCGCGTGCTTTCATCGGTGCGGTAATCGGCTTTTTTGGGACGGACATCCAGGCCGGTGACATCTTCATCGTCAATGACCCCTACCATGGGGGCAGCCACCTGCCTGATATCCAGATGGTGAAGCCGGTCTTCGTGGAGGGGGAACTGTTCTGCTGGATCTACACCAAGGCCCACCATGTGGACGTGGGCGGACGCGTGGCCGGCAGCATGGCCTTCGACAATGTCGACATTTTCCAGGACGGTTTCCGCATTCCCCCGGTGAAGGCCTACCAGCAAGGCGTGCCCAACCGCACGTTCTTCGACCTGCTCAAACTGAATATCCGCTATCCCGAAGTGCTGCTGTCCGACCTGAATGCCAAGATCAATGCCATGACGGTGGGTGAGCGCGGCATGCAGCGGCTGGTCGGCGAATATGGCGGGGCCCGCCTTTCGGGCATTTTCAATGACCTGCTGGATTACGCCGAGGGCCTCGCACGGGCGCAGATACGCACCTGGAAAAAGGGTTCATGGGAATTCACGGACTTCATGGATGACGACATGGTCACCGGCAAGCCGTTAAAGCTGCACGTGAAAGTGACTGTCAATGACGACAGTGTCCACGCGGACTTCACCGGGACGGCAGCTCAGGTGCCGGCCTCTTACAACATGACTTATCACGAGCTGGAAGGCTGCATGGTCAATAACATCCGGGCCTGCCTGGATGGCCCGGTGCCCATGAACAGCGGCCTGCTGAGAACGGTCTCGGTCTATGCACCCGAGGGTACCGTGGTGAATCCGCGGCCGCCGGCCGGAACCTCCGAGCGCGGCATGCTGACCGGCTTTGTGCGCACACTGTTGCTGGGGGCCATGGTGCAGTGCCGGCCTGAAAAAATGACCGCTGCCGGCCATGGCGGCTCGTCCCTCGTGCGCCTGGGCGGCAGAAATGCCAAGGGCCGGGACACCTACCTCTTCGACCGGGTCGGCCCCGGTGCCATGGGTGCCCGCATGCGCAAGGACGGGTTGGACGGGGCAGGCGGCGGCACCATCGAGTCGGTGGAAATCCTGGAGGCACATTTCCCGGTGCGCATCGAAAACCACGAGTTGGTGCCCGATACCGGTGGACCAGGCCAGTTCAGGGGCGGCTGCGGTGTACGCCGAGATTACGTCTGGCTGGGAACGGAGGGCTACTTCCGGCCGCGCATTCCACGCATCGCCAATGGTCCCTGGGGAGTCGACAACGGACAGCCTGGCACCTGCGCCTCGCTGCATCTCAATCCCGATGACGCCGATTCCATCCTCGACCCCAAGGGGCTCACAAAGATCAATCCGGGGGATGTGATGAAAGTCACTCTGGCCGGTGGTGGGGGCTGGGGCCATGCACTGGACAGGGATCCTCAGCTTTGCCTCGATGACCTCATCGAGGGACTGGAAACAGCTGAACACATACGGCGCACTTATGGCGTGGTGATTGACGAGAAGAACCTGGGCATCGACGCCGTCGCCACGGCCCGCCTGAGAGCCGAACTGCGCGCCATGGCACAGTCCGGCGCAACATGAACAATCCACACTTTCGAACAGAATCGCAGTCCCGGCATGAAATGCATTTCAACAGGAGGTTGCCTTGAAGCTACGTGAACTGCTGATGTCGCAGAACAAGCCCGTTGTCGCACCCGGCGTGACCGACGTTGCTTCGGCCAAAGTGATCGAGTCCATGGGGTTTCCCGCCCTGTACATGGGTGGCTGGATCATGGGAGCGCATTACGGCACGTCCGAGCCATTGCTGTCCCTGACCGAGATCACCTGGCTGGCCTCCTATGTGACCCGCTATTCGAAGCTGCCGCTCATTGTGGATGCCGGTGCCGGCTGGGGCGACCCGCTTCAGGTGCAAAGAACCGTGAGGGAGATGGAGCGCGTGGGCGTGGCCGCCATCCACATTGAAGACCAGATCTTTCCCAAACGCGCCACCTACTTCAAGGGCATACGCCGGGTGGTCGAGAAGGCGTTGATGGTGGAGCGCATCGAAGCGGCTGTCGAGGCCAGAAAGGACCGCGACTTCCTCATCATTGCGCGCACCGACACCTGGAAGGCCGAAGACCCAACGACTGTCAATGAGGTCATCGATCGCATGCAGGCCTGCGTGGCGGCCGGCGCCGATGTGGTCATGCCCATGGTGAAGGACCTGAAGTACGTGCCGACCCTGCGCAAGGCCCTGCCCGGGGTGCCCATGATCTGGCTGCAGTATTTCGGTGGTCCTACACTGAACGAGATCAAGGATGCGGGCGCGGACCTGGTGATCTTCCCGCAGGCTGCCACGCTCATGTCCATGCATGCCATCAGGCAGGGTTTCACCGAAGTGCTGCAGAAGGGGCGCCTGGAAAGCTATGACATCGAATGGATGAACAAGGGCATCAAGACCGAATTGCTGGGACTCATCGGGCTGGATGCCTACTATGAACTGGAAGCCCGCACCACCGAAGGGCGCGAAAAGAAGTGATGCAGATACTGTACGCAACGATCGATTGGGCATGAAGCAGCAACACCTGGTGCATCGACCTTGACACCAGGTTTTCCCACGCGCATTCTCACTCTTTCAGAATGCCTTTCTATCAGATGAAATCCACACGGATCCCACCTTCTGGAGCCCTGATGATCAACAGAAAGCAATCTCTGCTGTGCATGGCATGGCTGGCAGCGGCCATCGGCGGCACCCATTCAGCCCTTGGCCAGGACTTTCCATCCAAACCCATCACGATGTACGTTCCCACGGTCGGCAGCGGCGCCGACGTACTGGGACGGGCCTATGCTGCACATCTTTCGAATTCCCTGGGAAAGCAGGTGCTCATCGTCAATCGGGGCGGAGCCGGCGGCGTTCTGGCGGCCGAGACCGTGGCCAAAGCCGCTCCCGATGGACACTCTCTGTTGCTCTACGGTCCGCCGATCTGGCTGTTGCCATTGCTGCGCTCCAATCTGCCCTACGACCCGGTGAAGGATTTCGCTCCGGTATCGGCTGTGGCAAGTTTTCCGACGGTCGTCGTGGTGCATCCGTCCTCCCCGATCAAGACCGTTGCCGAACTGATCAGCGTGGCCAGGTCAAAACCCGGGCAACTCAATAGCGGCAGCGACACAGCAAGTTCAGCCCATCTGGCTTTCGAGCTCTTCCAGTCCATGGCCGGTATCAAAATCACGCGCGTTCCTTACAAAGGCGTGGGGCCAGCGGTGACCGCTTTGCTGTCCAATGAAGTGGATGTGGTGTTCCCGGTCATGACCGTTGCATCCGCCCATATCAAATCAGGCAGACTGCGTGCATTGGCCGTCGCATCGGCGAAACCCTCGCCCCTGACCCCCGGCCTGCCGACGGTTTCCGAATCAGGCCTGCCAGGATATGAATCAGTGGCCTGGACCGTCCTGCTGGCCCCTGCCTCAACGCCCGCACCCATCATCAACCGCCTCAACCAGGAGTTCGACCGCCTGCTCAAACTGCAGGAGATTCGCGACTTCATGGCCAATGCCGGTGCCGAACCCATAGGCAGCACGCCCGAAGCGCTGGCCCTGCTCATCAGAAATGAAATAAGCAAGAGGGGCAAGATCATCAAGGAAGCAGGCATCAAGGAAAACTGAAAGCGGCGACGAAGTGTGGTTCCTCGTCTTTCAACACCCAGTCAATCCGCTGCCTTCCAGCACCCACTTCAGGCGGAATGCCTGAGCGTACCTCGCAACCCCGGCCTGAAGGCCCATTTTGAGGAATACCATGGCCAATCCTGAACTGCGAAACATGCTTGCGCGAGGGGAAGCTTTCTTTGCCCCTGCGGTATGGGATGCCGTCACGGCACGCCTTGCCCGCCACTCGGGTTTCAAGGCGCTTTACATTCCCGGCGAAGAAACCGGTCTCACCGTCGGCGAGCCCCGCGATCTCACCACGCTCACCCAGACGGTGATGATTGCCGAGCGCGCACTGGAAGGCGTCGATGACGAGCTCCCCATGATTGTCGATATCCTCTGTACGAGCGATGCCCAGATGCGGCAGGCAGTGCGCGCGCTTGAAGATGCAGCCATTACCGCCATGCATGTAGAGGACACTCCGGCCACTTCGATCGACGGACTCAAGTCGCGGCTTGCCGCTGCCATCGCCACGCGCAGGAGCCGCGACTTTCTGGTGATCGCCGGCATTCATGCTGCCGGCTCCATGGACCGCAACCAGGTGGTCGAGCGGGCGCAAGCTGCCCAGGCCGCCGGCGCCGACGCAATTTTCATCAAGGGCATGCGGCCGGGAACCGACGACATGTCCTGGTATCGGAAAGCCATTCCGAACATCGCCATGGCGGCTGTCCCCTGCGAAGGCGCATGGTTCACCAATGACAGGGGTGAGCCGCTTTCCCTGGAGGAGTATCGCAGCCTGGGATACCAGCTCATTCTGTATCCACGTGTCATCCAGCCCGCCATGCAGGCCGTCAAGGACGTCTACCAGCATGTCAAGGATGCCGGCAGGCTGCCGGTAATCCCCCAGGAGCAACTGGACGACGTCATGGAAGTCTGGTGGACGCTCGTCGGCATGGAAGAGAAGTGGGCCGTGGAATCGGCCACCACGGAAACAGGAAAGTAGTTACGGCAATCCCACCCTTTCAATCACAACCTACATTCATGACGGGAAGAAGATGGCCAACTCAAAGATGAGACGGACCCTGGAGTCCGGCGGCATGGTGGTTGCCCCCGGTGCCTACGACGTGCCGACCGCCAGACTCATGCAGTCCATGGGGTTCGAGTATCTCTACGTGGGTGGCAATCAGTCAGGCGTGGTGATGGGCATACCCGAGCCTTTCGAGACGGTCACCTTGATGGCTGATATCGGGCGCACAGTGGCCCGCGCCTGCCGGGAGGAGTTGCCGGTAATCCTCGATGCCAGCGCCGGCTTTGGCGAGCCTGTGCATGTCATGTACACAGTGCAGTCCATGGAAGCGGCCGGCGTCACCGCCATCCACATCGAGGATCAGTTCTTCCCGAAGCGCGTCTCCTATCACCGTGGCCTGGAGCACGTGGTACCCATCGATGTGTACCAGCAGCGCATCGAGTACGCCCTGAAGGCCCGCAAGAGCAAGGACTTCCTCATCATCGCCCGCACCGACGGCGCGCGCGCCACGGCCGATGCCTGGCTGCCCGAGGGTGGAAACAGGCAGGAAGCGGTGCGACGCGCACACGCGGCCATGGAACTGGGCGTCGATGCACTCATGATCCTGGGCAAATTCACCCGCGAAGACTTCCAGTACCTGCGCAGCCAGGTGAAGGACATACCCCTGGTCGGCCTCATCAGCTCGCACGCCCATACTGTCCTTGGCGTCGATGAGTTCAAGAATCTCGGCTATCAGATCATCCTGTTCAACAGGACCACCATCGTTGCATCCATGCATGCGGTGAGCGGTCTGTATCGACATCTCATCCGGGAGGGCAGACCTCCCGCACAGCAAAATGCCCTTGAAGCGCGAGAAAACAGCACTTGCAAGCCCTTAATCAGCCAGTGAATCGGTGTCTGTGGCATCCATGCGGGGACGTGGGGATGCAGCGCGGATGATGTCGTGCAATCTTGTCACCCGCACGATCCCACCGCGCTTGATGCATCCAGCCTCTTTCGCCACAATGCCCCTCCCTCCCACCTGGATACCTGGTGCCCCATGCCCGCTGCCAATGACCCAAACGCCAATTCCTTCATCAGCGGCCTGACAGGCTTCAGCCAGGGC
The DNA here is from genome assembly GCA_903864555.1 of uncultured Pseudomonadota bacterium. The sequence continues at coordinate 7,444 of CAIPGJ010000593.1, forward strand.
TATCGCAATGCCGCCCTGCCCGATGAGGCGCTGCGCCGCTCCATCGATGCCATCACCGACACCATGGCCTGCGCCGTGCTGGGGGCGCGCCAGCCACTGGAGCAGCGCCTGCGCCGCGCGCTGCTGGGCCATTCGGCCGGCAAGAAGGAACTGGGGGAAGTGCTTTCCCCGGCCAGCCTGAAGAAGGTCGGTACCGATGCGCAGGGCAGCGTGGCGCTGTA
>CAIPGJ010000594.1 GCA_903864555.1 uncultured Pseudomonadota bacterium
CAGTCCTCGCCTCGTGGTCGCCTTTCCATGCTCGACATCCTCGGAGATTGATATGTCTACTGAAGCTCAAGTGAAGCGCGCAATCGCTGTTCTGTTGGCTGCGTATCCCAATGCTGGAAAGTCCAATGAGGAGGCGATGACCCAGTTTGTTCGTATTCTCGAACGGACATTAGAACCTTACCCGCCAGAAGTTCTTGCTGAACTCATTAGCCCTCGCTCGGGCATAATCTCGACCAGCACGTTCCTCCCCTCAATTGCGGAGCTGAAAAGCTGGTGTGATGTCAAATGGGACAAGCTGATGCCACGACCAGTTGATGAACAGGCCGAGGAGATGAAGCTGCTTGGTGGCCCGGCTGATGTCGAGACGCCCACAGAGCGGGAAGCGCGTCGAGCTATAATCAAGGCTAAGTTTCAAGAGCTGATTAAAAACCTTCAGCGAACGAATGTTTCGACCTCTATACGAAAATAGGTGTTGAGTTTTGTTTAGTGATGGGTTAATCTGCAAATACCGAGCGTAGCGGCACTACGCATTGCAGGCTTAGGAAAACAAAATGGCTGCGAGCAACACAACGACTGTCGTACTTCCCCCGCTTCAGATTGAAACTGTGAATGTAACTTTGATTGGAGATACCCCTTTGATCGTTCATCGCTGGTCTGAGAAGGCTAAGAAGCAGATGCTCGATAAGCAGATGAAGAAGGCGTCAGCCGGCAAGGAAGCCAAAGACCCAGAGCGCGATTTCCGAGAATCTCTGTACGTCCTCGAAGACGGGTCGTTCGGGTTCCCGATCATCGGGTTCAAGGCGGCGGCTGTCACGGCCTGCACCAGCATTGGCTCGATGACCAAGGTTGCCGCGCGTCAAGCATTTCACGTTGATGGCGAGTTTGCCGTCATCGAGGGTGACGAACCCACAATGCGCGAAGACATGGTGCGTGTTGGCATGGGTACGGCTGACATTCGCTACCGGGGCGAGTTCAAGAACTGGTTTACAACCATAGCAGTGAAATACAACGCTAACGTCATGAGCGCTGAACAAATCCTCAATCTCATGCAGACCGCCGGCTTTGCGGTTGGCGTTGGTGAATGGCGTCCTGAGAAGGATGGTCAGTTTGGTCGGTTTCATGTCGCGACCGCCAAGGAGATGAAGATCATCGGCGAGATGCGCGGTAAGAAACAAGCTGCGTAATTTATTGGCGGGGTGTAATGCCCCGCCTTTTCTTTGGGAGTGTGACAATGATTTATCAATGGAAAGCGGACGCACGGTATTCAATCGGCGCAAACATCGCGGCTGAACGCCTGAGCAAGATTAAAAAGCAGACCGGAGCGATTACTCCGCGCGCAGTTGTCGATGATGCGGCTAGTCCAAAGTCCCCGCTGCACCCATGTTTTGAGTGGAGTGACGACAAGGCGGCTGACGCGCATCGTCTATGGCAAGCGCGAAAGTTGATCGGCAGCATCGTAGTCGCTGAAATAAACGACGAGCCGCTCGAAAGGGAGCTTCGTGCATTTGTCCATGTCGCGGCAGACTCGCCTCGCTACGAGCCAATTGAAGTGGCTATGCGGGATGAAAACATGCGGGAAGAAATTATCGACCGCGCGTGGCGTGAGATCAAGATTTGGCAGACACGATATTCGGTTTACCAAGAGTTTGCTGAACTCGTAGACGCCATCGACAATTATCGCAGAAAACGGTCTGCGTAATCCCGGCATGGATCGGCTAGGCCCGGCAGGCATGGGTGGCTGGGCTTGGTTGGGTCTGGAAAGGCAG
>CAIPGJ010000595.1 GCA_903864555.1 uncultured Pseudomonadota bacterium
AACAGGATGGCAAATGCGCGGTTCATGTCCTCTTTCAGCCGCGTTGTCGGTGTGCCCATCCCTGGCACCACGGGCACGGCAAATTATAACGGGTCTTTCGGCCTGAATTTCAACTCGAGAAGGCGCTGGAACTGATCCATCCGGTCCGGTTTGGGCAGCGGCGATGACTTCAGGATGGCACGTTCGATCGCTTCATCATAGCCACTGTGGCCCGAGCGTTTGCGCGGGGTTATCTTCAGCACGGTACCGTCGGGCAGTTGCTCGACATCGAAAATCGCCTCGGGATTACCGACGATGTCCTGGGGCATGAGAATGTTGCCGCGGATCTTGCCGCGTATGCGTGATGCGTAAGCACTGTCTATCGAGGGTGCCGAGGCTGGCGGTGCCGCTGCAGGCTTCTGGGATTCCCGCCGGGTCCGATCCTCGGCCAGGGCCTTGGATTCCCGCGCCAGTTGCTCCTGCATGCGCGCACGCAAATCCAGTTCAAGTTTTGGCTCCGGCTTGGCTTCGGCCTTCGGCGCAGGTTTGGCCTCGGGTTTCGCTTCAGGCTTGGGCGGCGGCTTTTTCGCCAGCTTGTCCTTCTCCAGCGCAATGTCGGGTTTGCGTACCTCGGGCGCCGGTTTGGGCGGAGCTGGCTTCACCACCGGCCTGGGTGGCTCCGGCACCACCTTGGGCGGCGGTGGTGGCGGTGGCGGCGCCGGCTCGGCTGGCGCAACCACAGGCTGTGGCGGTTGCGTCCACAATTCCACGACCACCGCCTCAGGGGGCGCTGATGACCAGCGCACACCGAAGAACAGGAAGGCAAACAGCATCAGATGGACCAGCACCGCCAGTACCGCCGCCGGCACGCGAGCCGGGTCTGCCGGCGCTGGGCCCATCGCCATGGCCATGGCATTCATCAGGGAGCCCCGGGTTTGACCAGCAGGCCCACGCGGCGGATGTTGGCACGCTGCAGTTCGTCCATGACCTTGAGCACCGCTTCGTAGCGCACGTCCTTGTCCGCGGCAATCACGACGGGCTGATCGGGTGTGCGTGCCTGGCTTTCCCGCAGAGTGGCCACCAGTTCGGCGTTGGAAACACGGCGCTCCTCGGTCGCGCCTTTGGCACGGTCACGCAGGAGCAGGGTGGCATCGGCACGGATCATCACCTCCAGCGGCGCCACCGGCGGCTGCGAGGATTTGCCCACACTGGGCAAATCGACCACGCCCGGATTCACCATCGGCGCGGTAACCATGAAGATCACCAGCAACACCAGCATCACGTCGATATAGGGCACGACGTTGATCTCGTTCATCAGCTTGCGCGGTCTCATGAGGGCATCCGGTCAGGCATTCACTTCAGCGGGCATGCGCCTGGCGCTGGAGGATGTTGGAGAACTCTTCCATGAAGCTCTCGAAGCGCACCGCAATGCGGTCGACATCATGCGAGAAGCGGTTGTAGGCGACCACGGCGGGAATCGCCGCAAACAGGCCTATGGCCGTTGCCACCAGCGCCTCGGCGATGCCGGGCGCCACTGCGGCGAGGGTGGCCTGCTGCATGGTGGAAAGACCGCGAAACGAATGCATGATCCCCCAGACGGTCCCCAGCAAACCGACATAGGGACTCACCGAGCCAACCGAGGCGAGAAAGGCCAGGTGGGCCTCCAGGTTGTCCATCTCGCGCTGGTAGGTGGCGCGCATGGCGCGCCTGGCACCGTCCACAATGGCACTGGAATCGGCGTTCTTCTGCCCCTTCAGCTTGAGGTATTCGCGAAAACCCGCCTCGAAGATGCGCTCGAGCGCGCCGGTCGCATGCCGGTTGTTGACCGCACTCTGGTACAGCGAGTTGAGGTCATTGCCGCTCCAGAAGTCCTTTTCGAACTTCTCGGTCTGATTGCGGGCGCGCCGGATGGAAAACAGCTTGCGGAATATCCAGTACCAGGAGGTGAAGGAAAC
>CAIPGJ010000596.1 GCA_903864555.1 uncultured Pseudomonadota bacterium
CCTTTTCCCCACCCTGCATTGTCGTAAAAATGACATGTCGTGGCGGTTATATGACATAAATGAAATGTAAAAGTAAGAAATCAAGCCGATATGGCATAAATGATTCATGCGTCATCTGCCATGCGCTTGCGAGGTAAAATTGACGCTTCACTCGGTGGAAAACTGCCTCCTGGTGCCAGGGACATCCAAACTTGCGACAAGCGTCCCTTTTCGGCCAATACCAATGTGCAGTTATCCCTTCACTCTCGGGAAAAGACGACTGGATCCATGTCCATGGAGCGACATATCCGCCATCGCTTGCTAGTCATAGAGGACGATGCCGTCCTTGCCGATGGCATCAGTGGCATCCTCCGGGGCAATGGCTACTCGGTGCATTGCCTCAGTGACGGCATTCATGCACACGATGCGCTATTGGCCGAGCGCTATGACCTTGTCATCCTCGACCTGGGTTTGCCCCGCATGGATGGACTGGAGTTGCTCCAGCGTTTACGCGCACGGCAGGACCGCATTCCCGTGCTGATCATTTCAGCGAGAAATGCCGTTGAAGAGCGCGTCAAGGGTTTGCAGGCAGGTGCGGATGGCTACCTGGTGAAGCCCTTTGACCTGACCGAGTTTGAGGCTCATGTTGAATCACTCCTTAGGCGCCACACCGCAGAAAAGACCGTCGGGTCTGCCGCGGGCGGTCCATCAGCCGGTTCATCCGTCCCCGTTGTCATGGCAAACGGCAAGCCCATCGATTTCACGCCGCGGGAACACGATATCCTGGGCGCGCTGTTTGCCAGTGGAGGGAAGGTCGTCAGCAAGGCCACCCTCAACAGGCTTGTTGCTGCGGAGGGAGAAGATCTTTCCGACAACGTCTTTCAGGTCTGCATTACGCGACTTCGCAAAAAACTGGAGGGGTCCGACCTGAGCATCCGGACCATTCGCGGCTTTGGCTACCTGCTCCAGCCCCATCGAGATTCCGAGCTACACGGCCAGTACGAGCAGAAGGCCCATGAGTGAGGCGAAACAAGAATTGCCTTTACATGCCTGCTGTCATTTTCTCCAATGAGTGACAACCCTGGACAAAGCGCTGGATCCGCGAAAGCCCACGATGGCAGGGCAAGGCTTCCAGTCGTCAATGACAATCCCACAGGACTTTTCTTTTTTCTTCTTGTACTCAACATCCTTAGCCTCCTGATGATTGCGAGGGTCAATCAGTTGCTCCAGGAGGAGTACATCGAACTGGCCGCTTCGCATGCCCTCTGGGACAGCGCCAGCCAGCGTGGTGCCGCTCTATCAAAAGCTGCGCAGGCCGCAACCGCTCCCGCGAATGACATCTTCGACAACCTTCATTACGATACCGAATATGCCCGACTGCATGCTGCATCAGCCGATTTTTACAAACTGATTGATGAAGAGAGGAAGCTGCTTGCGGATATCCCTGTTCGCGCCCAGCGGGATCGACTGATCGCAAACATTGGAGACGCAGAAAAGAAATTTCGCCGCATGATGGAAGCGTCGGAGAGGGTTTTTGCTTCGTTTGCGAATGGAAAGAAACTGGAAGCGGGGGGCCATATGGCAATGGCGGACCAAATGCACCGGACATTTTCTGACAGCATGGCCATCAGGGCATCCTTGATCAGCGGAATTCAATCCGATCTGTTTTTGCAGGACGAGCAGTATCGCAAGGGGCTGGGCAATCTGACATTATCTGGTGCACTGATTATCGGGGCACTCGCTTGTTTTCTGGCGATCTATGGCGGGCGACTTTCCCGGAAAATGCGCCAGACAGTTGCCAGCGCGCTGCGCAGCGAGGAACTGCTTCGGAGTTCGGAGGCTGACTTGCGCAGGCTGAACGTGCATCTTGAGAAAATGCTGGAAACCCAGAGCCAATTCGTGGGGAACGCTGCGCACCAATTGCGCACCCCTATTGCGGGGATCAGCATACAACTTGAACGAGCTCTGAAGGCTAAGGATGACGACGAAAAGCGTGCCGCCCTTGAGCAGGCAGGTACAGCTTCCAGGCGCCTGGTCAATGTATCCAATCAATTGCTGACTTTGGCCAGTGTGGATCCGCAATCTGCAGGAAATGTCCAGTTCGAGAAGATCAACCTGGTGGAGTTGGTCAGGGGAGTCGGGTTTCGATGGGTTGACGTCGCATTGGCAAAAAAAATCGATCTCGAGTTTATTGAGCGTGAGGCCGTCGTGGAAGTGACTGCGAATCCCCTGCTTCTCGAAGAACTGGTTTCGAATCTCATCGATAACTCAATCCGGTACAGTCAGAAGGGAACGCGGATTGCGATCACCGTTCTGGCCGGCTCCAGACCACAGATCCTGGTCGAGGACGAGGGCCAGGGAATACCCGCGGAGCAACGCGAACGGGTTTTCGAGCGTTTCTACCGCTTGCCTGAGGCGGGATCGGAGGGCTCAGGGCTTGGCCTGGCAATTGTCCGGGATATAGCTCGTCTCCATCGGGCCGAGGTATCGATTGAGTCCAGGGAGAGTGGTCTGGGTACGCGGGTGCGGGTCAGCTTCAGCGGGTAGATATTTCCTGCAACGCGGACGATGCGGCGCTCGTGGACGTCCGGTTGCGCAGGTGGGTGGCGGTGCGACGGTCTGTGAGTTGCCTGGCTGCAGCTTGTTCAACTGTCTGAACTGGGATGCATCCATGCCGCCGTAGTCCGACTTCCACTTGTAATACGTCGGCTCCGAAATCCCGTATTTGCGGCAGGTCTCCCCGACCTTCTCCGCAGTTCGACTTCCGTGAGCACCTTGAGGATCTGCTGCTCGCTGTACTTCGACTCTCTCATCGTAGAGCTCCTTTCATCAAAAGAAACTCTACTTCAACCTGGATCAATTGACCGAGAAGGCTTCACGCAGGACTCCGCTCCGACGCCCGTGAACACGCGGCGATAGGCAAAAAAATACCAACCGGAGAATTGGTTGGTATTTTCAATTGGTGAGCTACACGCAATCACCCGGTGGTGCCAAGACAGTGCCAGCCTCCGTGGTGGAAGCCCTGCAGCAGGGCCGGACCGTGGAGGCCATCAAATTGCTGCGCGAACACGGTGGCCTCGGCCTGAAGGAGGCCAAGGCCTGGATCGACGCCCACAGCGCCCCAGGTGGTACCGGCGCTGATCGGCAGGGGCTGTCGCCGGGAGAGGAGCCGCGTGCCGGCAATGCCACGGGCTGGGTGGTGTTGATGCTGGTGCAGGCAGGGCTGGGCTGGTTCCTGCTGCGCTAGCGCCCTGGGGCCCTGGCGGCTGTTGCGCATCGTTTTCCGGGCAATCCGCCTTACTGTCTTAGGACGTTCGAGTCCGGATCACGCTCGCGCGAACAGGCGTGCCCGAGTGCCTCCGGAATGCCGCCATGGGACCTCGGACTCTCCGGGAAACGTCCGAATCAGCTCTTTCAATGCCCTTCCTGGTTCCCTGAAACAGCTTCTGCACTGAGAAGACGCGCTGCTCAAAGCGCAAGGCCTTTTCGGGCTCTCCATAAATGCTGCTTGTCAGTCCTCGGATTTGCGTTTTTCCGATGGCGACCTTGCTCCACGCCGTGAGCTGATTCCTTCAGAGGCGGCGCTGGTGTTGATCTGTCTTTCTGTGGGCAGCCGGGCATGGTATTTTCAATAAATTAATCAAATGTCATACAAAATCAGATTGTTTTAATGAGAAAATTGATCAAAATTGAGTTAATGAACATATTTGCTATTTCAAGGCTGCCGCGCAGGCTGGATGGCGTTGAAGTTTGTAAGGCGAAGCCTGACCACGGAGCGCGGATGCGGACCCGGACCCGGTTTTCGATTCCACAAAGCTTCGGGCTTTTCCTGCAGTTGCAATACCACTTGTGCAGCCCCTTGTTGCAAGGCGGGGCGGCATGACTTGCAGCACGTAACCGCATTTTTACCTGTCACCAAAGAATCGATCATTGTGAAGATCGTCATCTCACGACCGGGGGCCACCCATGCGGACAACCGGGCCCTTGCGTTGCCTTCGGGCGCTGTTGTCAGTTCAGCACTGTTCAGAGGTCTGGCGCTGGGGCTGTTGCTGCTGTCCGGATGCGCCATCCAGCCCAAACCCGTTGATGAGGCTGACTTCAAGCGCGACCTCGATGCCGATCGGCGGGCGGCCGAAGCGATGGCCGAGCCCATCAGTGGCCCGCTCACCATCGAAGAGGCAATTGCCCGGGCGCTCAAGTTCAACCTGGAGCGCAGGGTGCGCATGCTCGAGGAGGCGGTTGCGCTGGGGCAGCATGAAGCCGGTCGATACGACATGCTGCCCAAGCTGCTGGCGCAAGCCGGCTACCGTTACCGCAGCGAGGAACTGATCACACGCAGCAAGGACTCGGTGACGGGCCAGCCTTCCCTCGCCAATCCTTTCATCTCATCGGACCGGGCGAGCAGTTCGCGCGACCTTGGGCTTACCTGGAGCCTGCTGGATTTCGGCACCAGCTACTTCAATGCAAGGCAGAAC
>CAIPGJ010000597.1 GCA_903864555.1 uncultured Pseudomonadota bacterium
CTCAAGGAACCAACGGTTCTGCAACGGGGCTCAGGATCCCGCCCAGCCCGCGCTCGCATGCCGGGGGTCAGCGTGCGTCGAAGTAAGGCAACTCGAGTCGATTCAGGGGGCGACTTGTCATCGAGAGCGGGGAATCTTCGGACCGCGTGATTGAGCGCTTCTCGGGACGGCGATACCCTGGCGCATCAGGGAAAAGGTGGCTTGAAATTCCTATTCGCACCTCGTCTTAAGGGTAGAACCTGAGGTTATAAGCGCCGTTTCAGCCACTGCATGGCGACAAAGCAGCCAGCCACGATGCCGGCCACCGCCAGCAATGATCCCAGCGCCAGCGTGGACACCCCCGAGATGCCCTGGCCGATGGTGCAGCCCAGCGCCGTGACACCACCGAAGCCCATGAGCATGGCGCCCGCCAGCTGATTGCACAGGTCCTCGAACGAGGCGAAGCCCTCCCAGCGGAAGCGCCGCGTGGCCAGCGCCACCGCCAGCGAGCCCAGCACCACGCCCATCACGCTGGCAACGCCGAACGTGATGCGCAGCAATTTGTCTGTCCACAGCATGAGCAGTTCGAGGCTGTAGGCGGTGGGGGCGACAAAGCTCAGGGATTCCAGCGTGCGGGAATTCGTCGCGAAATAGGTCATCTCCAGTGTTTCCGGATTTTCGCGATAGCCCAGGTGGCCGGTGACATACCAGCCCCCGACGATCACCAGGCCGAGCACCACAGCGCTGCCAATCTGCAATCCATTTTTGCGGAAGCGCTGGTCACGGAACACAAAGGCGAGCAAGCCAAGACTGACGACTGTCATGGCCGTGAGCAGCGCGGTACCGGCCGGCATGCCGGTGACGCGCGTCAGTATCGTTGGCAGTGTGGAGTTGGCCAGACCAAGGCCGGGCAGATCAATCACCACCGGGTCGAGATAGCCAACCCGCCACTGCGCAAACAGGCCTTTCAAAGTCATGTAGGCCGAAATACCCACCACGATCAACACCACCAGTGAACGCAGGCTGCCACCGCCAAGGCGGATCAGGTTCTTGTTGGCGCACCCGCCCGACAGCGTCATGCCGAAACCGAAGCAAACGCCACCGACGATCAGCGACAGCCAGGACAGCGTGGGCCGCTGGTACAGGGACTTTGAAAGATCGACCAGCGCAAAATGCTGCAGCAGGCTGGCGCCGATGATGGCCACCGCAATCGCCAGCAGCCACATGCGCACGCGGCCCCAGTGGCCCATGTTCACCACATCGGAGATGGCGCCCATGATGCAGAAATTGCTCCTGTTCGCCACCGCACCAAAAATGAACGCCAGCACGAAGCCACCCAGCACCACCGTCATCGCAGGCGTGAAAGCATCAGCCATCGCAGCGCTCAGACCTTCCTGAGATAGAAGACAAACTTGCCGTTCTCACCGGTCTGCTGCAGCAGGGCATCGCCGCTTTGCTCGACCAGAGTGGCCATGTCGTCCACCGAGCCCGGGTCAGTGGCCACCACCCGCAACACCTCGCCGGCAGTCATTTCGGCCAGTACCTTCTGCACCCCCATGACCGGACCGGGGCAACTCATTCCCGATCCGTCAAATTCCCTGTTGAACTCCATACCCACTCCGATGATTGACCCGACTTGCGGCCACACTGCATGGCCGGGGCGCCATTCTCGGGGATATGGCCGGGAGATTCAATCCGGATCCATCCCCGCGGCCGCAGGTATTACGATTATTGCTCGATCTGCAGCTTGGCGTCGCGCACCAGCCGCATCCACTTGGCCACATCGTTCTGTATGAACTCGGCGAAGCGCTCGGGCGACATCGGCATGACTTCCGCGGCCTGGTCGGCCAGGCGGGTTTTCACATCAGGCAGCGCGAGCGAGTCATTCAGGGCCTTGTTGAGCCGGTCGACCACCGCCTTGGGGGTCTTTGCCGGGGCGCACAGGCCATACCATTGCAGCGCATTAAATGAGGGGAAACCGGACTCGGCGATCGTGGGCACATCCTGCAGCAGCGGGGAACGCGTTGCCGAGGAAATCGCCAGGGCACGCAGTTTGCCGGCACGGATCTGCGGCAGGGCTGCCGTCAACCCGGGAAACATCGCGTCCACCTGCCCGCCGACGAGGTCGACCATGGCAGGCCCGGCACCCTTGTACGGAACATGCACCAGGTCAATCGCCGCCTGCTGCTCCAGGTATTCCATTGTCAGATGGGTGGCGGTGCCCACGCCGGTGGTGGCGTAATTCATCCCCTGGGATTTCGCCTTGGCCTGCGCGATGAATTCCTTCAGCGTGGTCGCCTTCACGCGATCGCTGACCACCAGAACATTGGAAGTGGCCGCCATCATGCCGATCGGACTGAAATCCTTCACGGCATCGTAGGGCAGCTTGGAGACTGCCGGCGCCGTGCCATGCGTGGCCACATAGCATTCCAGGAACAGGTAACCGTCAGCCGGTGCGCGCGCCACTTCCTGGGATGCGATGGCACCGGAGGCGCCGCCCTTGTTCTCCACCACAATGGGCTTGCCCAGCTCAGTGGCCATTTTTTCGGCGACCAGCCGCGCGATGAAGTCCGCACCACCGCCCGGAGGGACCGGCACCAGCAGGCGCATCGGCCGGTTCGGGAAATCGCTTTGCGCCTGCACCGGCATTGCCGCAACGCCGGTGACAAACAGTGCCGACAGCAAACTGACCCGCAGCCTGAGACTGAACATGTTCGACCCCTCCTTTTTTATGGGTATGGAGCCGACATCCTATGCTCATTGGCTGCGAAAGGAGCGCAGTACCGCCGCCGGATCAGCCGTCGGTGATGGCGCCCTTGCTCGCCGTCGATACCAGCTTCACGTACTTGGCCATGAGGCCGCGGGTGTACTTGGGCTTGGGCTGCTTCCACTGTTTGCGGCGCCGGGCAATTTCCGCCGCGGACACGTTGAGGCGGATAAGCAGCTTGCGCGCATCGATGGTAATCGAGTCGCCTTCCTTCACCAGCGCGATGGTGCCGCCCTCGAAAGCCTCGGGGGCGACATGCCCGACGACCATGCCCCAGGTTCCCCCGGAGAAACGGCCATCGGTAATGAGCCCGACTGAGTCACCAAGCCCCTGGCCGATCAGCGCGGAAGTCGGCGCTAACATCTCCTGCATGCCGGGGCCTCCCTTGGGGCCTTCGTAGCGAATCACGATCACATCGCCCGGCTTGATCTTGCGCGCCATGATGGCCTTCATGCATTGCGGCTCCGAATCGAACACCCGGGCCGGGCCGGTGATGAAGGTGTGCTTCAGGCCGGTGATTTTCGCCACGCAGCCTTCGGTGGCCAGGTTGCCGCGCAGGATGGCGAGATGGCCTTCCGCGTACATCGGCTTTTTCATCGGACGGATGACGTCCTGACCGGCGGGCGGCGTGGCTGGAACGTTCTTCA
>CAIPGJ010000598.1 GCA_903864555.1 uncultured Pseudomonadota bacterium
GCGAAGTCAGTCAGCGATGCACCACGAGTCATGCGAATCGTTTCGCCAGAACCACGAGGGGCAATCACGCCACCAATAGATGGGGCCTGCAGATCATCGAACTCTTGACGCCTCTGCTTCTTGGACTTGCGCCCCTTGGTGGGACGACCGCCGGGACGACCAAAAGCACCAGCAGTTGTACCGCGCGCGTTTCCACCACGCGGTCCTCCACGGCCTCCACCGCCACCGCCGCCAGGACGACCGGCAAATCCGCCGCCGCCAGGAGCGCCAGCTCCGCCGCCGCCGGGTCCACCACGACCAGCAGGTGCACCACCGCGACCACCCGCGGGTGCGCCACGGCCGGCGAAACCGCCACCGGGTGCTCCACCAGGAGCGCCGCTGGGACGAGAAGAAGGACGAGGAGGCATCGATGTTGGTGATGCGCCAGTGCGAGCAGCAGGTGGTCGCGGTGCTGGAGCATCACGCGAAGTAAAGGGGTTGTTGCCAGGACGCGGACCGGCTGGTCGCGGACGGGGCGGCATGCTCGAGGGACGAGGTGCATCGCTAGGAGCAGAGGTAGCCAACTCTGGGGGCAAGGAGGTGATGCCCATGGCTGCGGCAGCGGCTGTGGCTACTGCAATTTCGTCAGCTGTGGGGCCTTCGGGCTCAGCGGCCTTTTTAGCAGCAGCCTTTTTGGCCGGGGCCTTCTTCGCAGGGGCAGCTGGTGCAGCTTTCGCGCTCGCAGCTTCCGCCGGAAAGGCTTCTTTAACTTTTTTGATAACAGGCGCTTCAATGGTTGAAGACGCTGAACGGACGAACTCGCCCATATCTTGCAGTTTGGCAACGAGAACTTTGCTCTCAATGCCTAACTCTTTGGCTAGTTCATAGACCCGGACCTTGGCCACTGCTCTCCTACTCCTTAGTCCGAGCCCGGTCAGGGGCACGAACCGTCGTTACGGGTACGTACTCATCGCTGCGTGTTCATCGATTGCTCATCGCTTCTCGACTCGTTTCCGATAAGGCAACAGGTGTTGCGCTCTTCCCTGACAACCCCTTAAGCAGGGGGTAGTGCTGTAACAAACTGTTCCACGGCCGTGATGTCAAACGGGCCAGGTCGTCGAAAAGCCCGGTTGAAACCGCGCCGTTGGATGGCCTGGTCCAGACAAGTGGGATGAATCCATCCCCCTCGGCCGGGGTTGTGCCCTGCGGGATCTGGGATGACCCGATCCATTGAATCGGTGGTTCCAGAGACCACGAGCCGCAACAACGTGTTGCGATCTGAGCGTTCTCGACAGCCTAGGCAGGTGCGCACGGGCTGGGGACGGGAGCGTTCGGACACGCCTGACTCTAGCGTGCCACGGCTAGGCCAGTGTCAGCGCGCGCCCATTTCCGCAGCGCTGACGCCTATTTACTGCAGGGCGTCAGGCATTGCCCGCTTACTGCAGGGCGTCAGGCACCGCGCGGGTGCCAATGGACTGATCGGGGGCCATGTCCGAGCGGATGTCAATGCGCCAGCCGGTCAGACGGGCAGCCAGGCGCGCGTTTTGTCCTTCTTTGCCAATGGCCAACGAGAGTTGGTAATCCGGCAC
>CAIPGJ010000599.1 GCA_903864555.1 uncultured Pseudomonadota bacterium
CTGCCGGATGGTCCAGCTCACCACCGACAAGGCGCGACCGGATGCCAAGCGCTTTTATGAATCCCTGGGCTTCACGGCCAGCCACGAAGGCATGAAGCTGTCACTGGCGGACTGAGCCTGCCAAGCCAGGCACGTCAGCCGGATGCGTCGGCGTCGGCCTGGGCCTCGGCCTGTGAGCGCAACTGGAAGCGCCCATCGTCACGGAACAACCAGGTTTCGCTGAATTCCATGGGGCCGCGATGCGGCGCCAGTCTGCCCGGGGGCGGCAGGGGCAATGCGGCCTCCACGCTTTGCATGGCCAGACGCTCGAGGCTGCGATGGCCGTTGCCGCGCATCACCCGCAGGCTGGCGATGCGACCCTCGGCATTGACCGCAATCGTCAGCACCACCACCGACTTGAGCATGGGCGGAGGCGCCCCCTCGAACAGATGCTCACGGCTGGCCTGCATGATCTTCTGCGCGGCCGCCCGCTTGTAGTCCTCCAGCGTGGTGATGAGCTGCAAGGGCGTGACCACAGGGAGACTCTCCTCGGGCGGCTTGCCGGCTTCAGCGGCAGGGCTACCCGGAACGGACCCGGCTAGCGGCGCATGCGCCTCGCTGGCGGGAACATCCGGGGCCGGCACCGGCGAACGCGTCGTGCAGGCGGCCAGCAACAGGGCCGCCAGACCCTGCAGTATTGTTCGATGGGATCGCAACCCGTTCATGTCGGCGGGCCCTCCTTCCAAGGTCACAGGCGGCAGTATTGCATTGGCGCCTGCGACCGCCAATGCCCAAGCATCGAAACCGGACATTCTGCACACTCGTCTGCGCGAAGTGTCGCCCTGCGATGACACAGCCAGTGATGAAGCAATTGGCCAGGCAGACTCGTTGCAGTGGCTGTTGTGTCCGCCTCGGCAAACTGCCTGTATCACGACATCCGCCATCCGTGAGCGGCCGGACAACACACTCGATCGACTGACCGATTGATTCAGCGCCACGATTCCCATCAGGCCATGACTTCACCAGCAGGCTGCAGGACAAAGCGCCTCACATTTGTCGGAAGTTGTCCTACGCCTTGCGGGGTAGGTGAACCGCCTGCACCGGTATAAGCTTTTGGCACGTGCATTGCGGAGCTTGCGCTGGAGGCGTTTCCTGCAGGTCAGGCATAGGTGCTCATCCGGGCAAGGCCCTCAGGGACCAATGCGTTGTGTGCCCGAAAGCCATGCCCGAACGCACCCTGCACTTCAAGGGTGACGCGATGCGCCTCGCCCAGGTGCTGGCCAACCCCATCAACAATGCCGCCAAGTACACGCGTGGCAAAGGCCTCATCCCGGTGGAGCTGAAGCCGATGGGAGGTGACATCTACCTGCATGTGCGCGACAACGGACTGGACATGTCCGAGGAGCTGATCGCCAGCGCTTTCGACCTGTTCGTGCAGGGTGACCGTGGACGGGACCGGTCCGAAGACGGACTGGGCATCGACCTGACCCTGGTCAAGCGCATCGTCGCGCTGCACGGCGGCACAGTGACCGCCTCCAGCGACGGGCCCGGCAAAGGCAGCGAATTCATGGTGTCACTGCCGGCATCGGGGAACGACGTGGCACCGGCACAGCCGGTGGAATCCCACCTGCA
>CAIPGJ010000600.1 GCA_903864555.1 uncultured Pseudomonadota bacterium
GCCCGCATCCGGTCATGACGGGCGAACGATAAAGGCAGCGGGAGAAAATCCCCCCGCTCGTTCGCAGCGCTCACGAGTCGGCCCCCTTTGACAAGGGGGTAAACCCGGCAGCCATGCCGAACTTACCGCGCCTTCTTCCCCGGAAATCGGTGAAGAACCTTTGACAAGGGGGTCAACCTCCCAGCAGCCCGCCAGCACCTTCAGTCAATCGTGATGCCCGCATCCTTGATCAGCTTGCCGAGTTTGGCCTGATCCGACTTGATCACTGTGGCGAATTCCTGCGGCGAGCTGGCAACGATCTCCGAGCCACCCTTGAAGAAACGCGCCTTGATGTCCGGGGTGTTGAGCGCCTTCACCGTCTCCTGGTGCAGGCGGTTGATGATGGCCGCGGGTGTTTTTGCCGGGGCGAAGAAGCCGTAGGTGGAGATGAGTTCGTAGCCGGGCAGGCCTTCGCTGGCCACGGGGGGGATGCCGGGGGCGATCTCCGAGGGTTTTGCGCTGGTGACGGCCAGCGCGCGCAGCTTGCCGGACTTCACGTGCGCCAGCGACGAGGCTGCCGAAGTAAAGGACAACTGCACACGACCGGCGATCAGGTCGGTCATGGCCGGGCCGCCGCCCTTGTACGACACACGCACGATGTCCAGTCCGGCCATGGCCTTGAACAACTCCGCCGACAGGTGGCCGGCCGAGCCCGATCCGGCCGTCGAATAATTCAGCTGGCCGGGTCTGGTTTTGGCGTGAGCGATCAGCTCGCGCACGTTCTTCGCCGGCACATCCGGATGGATCACCAGGATGTTGGGTGCGCTCACGGTGAGCGAGATGGGGGCGAAGTCGCGCACCGGGTCATAGGGCACGTTCTGCATGAAGGGCAGGGTCCACATGCTGCCCGACAGGCTGAGCAGGGTGTAGCCGTCGGGTGCCGCCTTAGACACGGTCTCCACGGCGATGACGCCGCTGGCGCCACCGCGGTTTTCCACCAGCACCTGCTGGCCCAGTCCGGTGGTGAGGCCCTGCGCCAGGGTGCGCGCAATGCTGTCATTGCCGCCGCCGACTTCGATGGTGACGATGCGCAGCGGTTTGCTGGGGTAGTCCTGCGCCAGGGCTGCCTGGGGCAGCGACAACAGGGCGCAGGCCAGCAGGCCGGCGCCGCGCCAGGCAGGGCGCGCGCAGGCCTGAAGGCGGCGGAAAGGGTTCGACTGGGCGTGCATGCTTGTTCCTTTGTGCGTGGCTGCGAAGGGCCGCTCGCGGACCCCTGCACCCCTGCTGTCGGAGGGGCTGGTCGCCGGCGATATTACCCCAAGCACCGCGCTCTCCGGCTGGGTTATCATCCGCGACGGAGAACGGGCGCCGCTGCAAATAAAAAGGGGATGGCCCTGACTAGAATGGCCCGGCGATGGCGTGGCGTTCGCTGCATGAGCGCTACGACAAGGCACGGGCCCCGACCAATCAGAACTTCATTCGGCAGCCCATCTTGCTCCCTTACGCCTGCACCATCTTCCTGTCCGCGTTCCTGCTGTTCCTCGTCCAGCCCCTGATTGCCAAACAGATACTGCCCTGGTTCGGCGGGTCCGCAGCGGTGTGGACCACCTGCCTCCTGTTCTTCCAGAGCGTGTTGCTGGCCGGGTATGCCTATGCCGATGGTGTGGTGCGCTTTCTCAAGCCGCGCCAGCAGACCTACGTGCACCTGGCCCTGCTGGCCGTGTCGCTGGCCTTTCTGCCCATCGTCGCCGATCCCTCCTGGAAGCCCACCGGCGATGAACAGCCCATCCTGCGCATCCTGGCGCTGCTCTCGGTGGCCATCGGCCTGCCTTACCTGATGCTTTCGTCCACCACGCCGCTGTTGCAGGCCTGGTACTGGCGCCGTCACCAGTCGGCTGTGCCCTACCGGCTGTTCGCCCTGTCCAACTTCGCTTCGCTGCTGGCCCTGCTGGGTTATCCGGTGCTGGTCGAGCCCTGGTTCGGCGGTCTGGAAGTGGCGCGCTACTGGTCGGTGCTCTACGCGATCTTCGCCGTGGTCTGCGGCGCCACCGGGCTGTTGTCCCTGCGTGCCGTGATGGTGGCTGCACCTGCGGCGGATGTCAGCGCACCCGCTGCGGCGCAGCCTGCCACGAAGATCTCTGCCGGCACGCTGGGCCTGTGGCTGCTGCTGCCCGCCATGGGCTCGGCGCTGCTGCTCGCGGTGAGCAACCACATCACGCAGAACGTCGCCTCGGTGCCCTTCCTGTGGGTGTTGCCGCTGGCGCTCTATCTGGTCACCTTCATCATCTGCTTCGACCATCCGCGCTGGTACACGCGCGTGTTGTTCGTGCCGTTGCTGTGGGTGGCGGTGCCGCTGATGGCCTGGATGGCCGAGTCGCGCAACCTCGAAGGGGCGCTGGCCACCTTCACGCTGGGGCTGTTCGTCATCTGCATGGTCTGCCATGGTGAACTGGCGCGGCGCAAGCCCGACCCCAGCCATCTCACGCTCTACTATCTGATGATGTCCCTGGGCGGCGCCCTGGGTGCGCTGGTGGTGGCGATCATTGCGCCGCTCACGCTGCATGGCTATTTCGAGATGCCCATCGGCCTGGTGCTGATGCTGGTGCTGGCTGTCGGCCTCTTGTGGAAGACCCCGCTGCCGGTGCGCCTTGCCTCGGTGGCGGCAGTGGGCGCATCCTGCTGGTTCTCCTGGCAGTGGGTCGAGACCTATACCGAGGGTGTGCGCATGATGGAGCGCGACTTCTACGGCGTGGTGCGCACCCGTGACCGCACCGATGTCTATCCCATCCGCGTGATGATCCACGGCGCCACCAACCATGGCGGCCAGTTGCTGGGCGAGGGCCACCAGATGGACGCGAGCAGCTACTTTGCGCCCACCAGTGGCTTCGGGCGTTACTTCCGCAGCGCCCCGGATGCGCCGCGCCGCATCGGCGTGATCGGCCTGGGGGCCGGCGCCATGGCGGCGCACGCGCGCGCCGGCGACGAATGGGTGTTCTATGAAATCTCGCCCGCGGTGGTGCGCATCACCGAGAAGGAATTCACCTTCCTCAAGAAGAGCCCGGCGAAGAACGAGATCGTGCTCGGCGACGGCCGCTTGGCGCTGGAACGCGAACCCTCGCGCCAGTTCGACATGCTGGCCATCGACGCCTTCTCCGGCAATTCCATCCCCATGCACCTGCTCACGCGTGAGGCGCTGCAGGCCTACATGAAGCACATCAAGCCCGATGGCGCCATCATCTTCCAGGCCACCAACCGCTTCGTGAACATCCTGCCGGTGATCCGCAAGCTGGCCGACGATGCCGGGCTGCTCACCGCGCATATCAGCGACGAGCCCGATTTCGAATCCGGCCCGGAGTACTGGCGTTCCTCCACCGACCAGGTCATCGTCACGCGCAACAAGGCGCTGCTCGAGTCCCCGGCCATCAAGGATGCCTCGCAGCCGGCACCGCAGCGCGACGACCTGCAACTCTTCACCGATGACTTTTACAATCTGCTGCGCATCCTGAAGTAGCCGCAGACGCAGCCTGAGTGAACCGGCAGCGTGCCTCCCCGGCACGGTTGCCGGTGCCAGCCAAGGAGGTAGGCATGCCGCAGATCGCTTCCCACGACCAGGTGCGCGACAGTCGCAGCCAGCGCGATGTCCCGGGCGGCCACCACGTGCGCCGCACCGATTTCATCGCCGCCCCGGCGGATCGCCCGGAGCTGCCCCAGGCCTTCCTGATCGAAAGCACCCCCGGCCACCACCTGCGCACCCACTTCCACGAAGTCGACCAGTTCCAGGTCGTGGTGGGCGGCGGGGGCACCCTTGCCAAGCATGTGGTCGCACCACCCGGTGTGCATTTCGCGCGCCGCTTCACGCCCTATGGCCCGCTCATCAATGGCGCGGGGGGCATCCAGTTCTTCACCCTGCGCGCGTGCCGCGATCCGGGCCGCGCCCAGTTCATTCCCGATCGGCGCGAGCGACTGGACGAGATCCCCGATCGCAAGCCCTGGCAGGTCACTGCGCTGCCGGACTTCACACCGGCACCGCGGCCCGAAGGCGTGGCGCTCAACCCGATACCGGGGGTGAGCAACGGCCAGGGCCTGGGCGCCTGGACGCTGGTGATGGCAGCCGGCGGGACCACTACACTGCCGGACCCTTCCGCAGGGGATGGCCAGTACGTGCTGGTGCTCCAGGGCAGCCTGCTGCACGGTGGCCGCGACTACCCCGGCTACTCGGTAATGTGGGTCGAGCCGGGCGAAGGCGCGCAGGCGGTGTGTGCCGGCGTGAAAGGCCTGGAGGCGCTGGTGCTCAACTTCCCGGCCAGGGACCAGCCGCCGGTGCCGGCGCGCTTGCACGCCGCCGGAGAGGCCTGGCACTGCACCCTGTGCGACTTTGTCTACGATGAAGCGGCCGGCCTGCCGGCCTACGGCATCGCACCGGGCACACCCTGGTCACAGGTGCCCGCCGACTTCACCTGCCCCGACTGTGCCGCCGGCAAAGATGGGTTCGACAAGCTGGCGTTGTGAGGCGCTGCAAGCCCGCGGGCGTTAACCCCCTTGTCAAAGGGGGCCGACTGGCCGTAGGCCAGCGGGGGGATTTTCGCCAACCAGGCTCATGCCCGA
>CAIPGJ010000601.1 GCA_903864555.1 uncultured Pseudomonadota bacterium
CGCCGATGCAGGCAATCGCCCACCATGAAACAGTTGAAGGTCTGAGCCGATGGGTTCGCAGGGCGCCCAGGAACCAGGTGCCGGCAATGGCGGCGATCAGCAGGAAACCTGTGATCCCGGTCTCCGCCAGCAGATGCAGTGCCAGATTGTGCGGGGACGTCCAGATGCTTCCCTGTGCGTTGAACGAGGGGTCCAGGCCGCTTCTGAAGGCGGCGCCAGGAAATTCTCCGATGCCCACGCCGAACCAGGGGGCCTCAAGGAAGATGGTGATGGCCACTTTCCAGATGCCGATCCTGGGATCGGGTCCGGTCGGCTGGGTTTGCAGCAACCTTGCCACGCCGCTTTCCACGCCTTCTCCGGTCCAGAATAGCGTGTTGAACCCCGAGGCGAGTACATGGGTGCCCACCATCAGTACTGCGCAGACGAGAGCCGTTCTGCGAAGCTGCCTTGTCTCCGGTGTGGTCACGGAAAGTACAAAGGCGAGCAGGGCTGGCCAGAGGGCGTAGACAATGGCCATGCGCGAGCCGGCAAGTTCAGCCGCATAGGCCAGCACGATGACGCACGCATAGGCAAAAGCGGGTCGGAGCGCACGTCTTGAAACCAGATAGATGACGCTGATGGCGCCCAGCGCCAGGTAGTTCGAGTACAGGTTGGCCTGGGCAATATTGCCGTACACGCGCCGGCTGTGAAGCTCGGTGACAAAGTCTTCCAGCCAGGTCGGCCGGCCATGAAACTGTATGACGCCTGCCAGCGCGTTCAGCAAGGCACCGGCGATGAGGCAGGTTGCCAGTGTCCTGACAACGGCTTCTGCGTCGAGGCGGTGACGCAGTTGTGCACCGAGCCAGACCATGAGTGCGGCGAACAGGACGTAAAGTCCGCCCAGGATCCCCTGCTGCGGGTAGGCCAGTGATGATCCCGCGGCACGCACGGCAACCAGCAGGGCAAAGAGCAAGAGCCACACAAGACCCGCCGGCCTTGTCCGGTTCGAGCGTGGCTGGGTCAGCAGGCAGAGGCTGGCCGCCACCCCCAGGGTCAAGGCCAGCCATTCGGACTGGAAACTCCAGATCGGTGCCTGGTGATACGGCACGATGAAGGGAAGCAGGCACAGGCTTCCCGCCAGCATCAGGGCAACGCTGTTCAAGCGGGTCTGTTCTCGGGGGTTGAAAAACAAAAGGCCCGCTAGCGGCGGGCCTTTTGCATGGCGCGGGTGTGCTTACAGGTTCTTGCAGAGCAGATACTGGTTGGTACCTGTTTCGGCATAGGCCGTGGTCGAATTGGCGTTGACATCGGCGACTGTCGGGTTGGGGCCGTCCTGCCTGGAGCCGCGCACCTGGCCGGTGCCGTTGGCGCCGTCATCCATCTGGGTGTCGACCGCAATGGCAATCTTGTCCGGCAGGTTGCTGCTGCAGATGATGTTCGACGTGAAGCCCAGGCCGCTGGTCTGCACGCCCATGATGCCGTTGGCGGCATTGGAGGGCTGTTGTCCGGCTGAGATGCCGGTGGTCGCGCCTGCGACGAAACCAGCCAGCCGCAGATGCCACCAGAACAGGTTGGATTCCTGGGCTGCAGTGGATGCGGCGGTCAGCACGTTGTTGTAGAGTCCGTTGATCTGGCCATTGCCGTTCTGGGAGGTGTCTTGGGCGGGCGCTCCAGCCCAGCGGGGATTGGCATTCAGGTCATCGCCCGGAAGTGCGCGATAGCGATCCTGATAGGAATTGACGGCAGCGGTGATGCCGTTGAAGTCATTGACGATGTTCTTGATCTTGGCCTGGGTGATCATTTCCTGGCCCTTCAGAATGCCGCCCAGCAGCAATCCGATGATGACCAGCACGATGGCGATTTCCACCAGCGTGAAGCCCGCCTGGCCCGCTGGGGTCCGGATCCCGCTCTGGGGCAGGTAAAGGCGCGTTGATTTCATGGTTCCTCCGCTCATGGCGTCAAAATGAAAAGATGGACGACAAACAATGCAAGATCGGTGCCTGACAGGGATTTTTCGAAATTGGACCGATACACCTCAAAAACTGCGCGATGTTTCTCGAATAATGGCTTGTTTTTAATAAAAATCGAGGTTTTCCTGCACGGGCCTTACTCAGTACCCCTGCGGCACTTGTTGGCAATCCGTCACTTTTGTCGAGATGCCGACGGCATACCGAGTTCGGAAGGCTGTTTCTCCGCTTTCAAGCGAGCTTCAATTTGCTTCATCCGCTCTTCCAGAAACCGCAATTCTCCCGGCTCGGTAATCTGACCGCTGGCCACGAAACCGCCAATCATGACCTGCGCCGCCTCCAGTTCGTTCATGTCCTCCAGGATGAAGGCTTGCATTTGCCGTGCCCACAGGGGTACCTGTGGGCCGCGTGCATGTTGCTGTATGGCGGCGGCATAGCGGCGGGCCAGTTCCAGGTCGTGCAGACCATGTTTCGCGATGCTGGCAGCATGAGCCAGCCACACCCAGCGATGCTCGGGATCCTTGAGGAACTCTTCATCAACGAAATCCAGCATCAGGCGGGTCTTGGCCGCATCGGGGGTCTCTGCGTAGACGCGGCTTGCGGCATGCAGCGGATATTGCCCACCGGGGTCCAGTGCCAGTATGCGGCTGAGCCATGCGGTCAGCCTGCCGTAGTCCAGTGCCTGGAAATGAATGGGATTGTCGGCCCTGAAGTCGAATGACTGCAGGTGCAGCATCAGCAGCTTGGCCAGCGGGATGGGTTCGCCCAGCGCGGCAAGCCGGAGCGTGGTGGAAGACGGTGGGGCGTCCAGATCATGTGCTTCTGCGCCTGCGCCGGGCCTCGCCAGACGCAAGCTGCATTGCACGGCAAGGGCCACCACCAGGGTGACCATCACCAGCCGGGGGACGTCCGCCAGTGGCCGTTCCTTCATGTCAGTAACTTTTTCGGTACAGGTCAAACAGGGACGCCGCCGAGAGCAGCACCAGATAGACCAGCACCTCCAGCGCGAGGCTCAGCAGATGGGCAATGTCCGGCGGGGTGATCAGCCATGCCGATGCGGTCATGCGGTCCAGGGCAGGCAGCAGCAATGCAATGAGGTTGACGGCGCCAGCCATGATCTGGTCGGCGAGCGAGGGCTGGTTGGCGACGGATGCCGCCGCAATGTACTGCAAGGCCTGTATCGATCGGGCCAGCACGTAGAAACCTGTCACGGCCGATATGGCGGCCACCGGGCCTGCGAAGGTCAATGTGCAGAACAGGCTCAGGGCAGTGACGATGGCAAGCTCGCCAAGGAGCGAGGCAGTCCATGCCGGCAAGCCTTGTTGTTGCAGCAGCCACAGGGGCAGGCTCAGCGCCACGCCGGTGCAGCAGGCGATGAACAGGAAACCGGCCAGCTTGCCGCAGAAATAGGCCCACCGGGGCACGGGCTGTGAAAGCAACAGGTCCGTGAACTTGTCGTTGGCTTCGCGTGTCATGCTGGTGATGACGAAATTTGCGGTAATGAACACGGCTGCGATGCGCAACAGTGCGGCCAGCACGGTTGCGCTGATCTGCGATGCCTCTATGATGGATACCTCAGCCAGAAACTGCGAGAGCAGGAACGCCGCCAGCGCCACCAGCATCACCAGCCAGGGCAGGCGCGCTCGCAGGCCCTCCAGTGCGGTCAGGCGGGCAAGGGCAATCACGAAAGGCATCGTTGTCGGGCTATCGTCAGTTGTTCATTCCGGCGCCATGGGATGGCACGGATCATGCGTTCACGAAACTGGGCAAGCGTATAGGCTAGGTCTGCATGACGCAAGCCGAAAATCCCGGGTGCAACTACACGCAGTTGCGAAATAATAATCATGGGGAGCCATACCTCCCTTTTGAACATCCTGTCAGGGGTGCGCTGAACAAGCTGTTTTTCAGGGCGCATTCACAGGCGTGACGGGGAGGTTTTCCCGGGTTTTTCAGAGTTTCCTTAGAGATCTTCTTCATGCAAGCTGACTTCCTGCTCCGTATCCCCCGCAAGTTCATCACGCACTACTGGCGCGTGCTGTTCCTGTTGATGCTGATCCTGCTGCATGTGGCGGCGTTGCGTGGGGCTGCAGACTTCTGGACCCGTGCCCTCATGCTGGCCCATTTCGGGCTGTTCATCACCTGGCAGCCCTTCATGCGGGGGGAGCGGCACCTCAATGTGGCCCAGGTTGCGGGCATCATGGTGGTGTCTCTGGGGATACTGTTCTTCTTCAACTGGTGGTTACTGGCCCTGTGGATCAGTGTGCTGGCCGGCATCGTGGGGGGGAAGGTGTTCCTGTTTCAGGCCCCTGGATTGCGCCGGTTCTATCTGGTGGTGCTGATGTATCTGGCGACGCTGCTGCTCATATGGGTGGTTCCGAGCGGTGTGGCGCCAGCACTGCTTCGTGCGGACGTAAGGCTGGTCGCCGAGTATGGATTGCCCTTGCTGTTTGCGGTCATGGTGGTCATCCCGGTTGAACCCGATTCGGCCGAAACACCCCAGATCATCGATTTCTTCTATGCCGCCCTGCTGTTCCTGATGCTGGTGGTGCTGGTGCTGGGGGCATTTGCCTTCATGGAGATCGGGCAACTCGAGTATGTGGTTGCGCTGATGTACAGCCTGCTGATGATCGCTGGTGTGCTGCTCCTTTTGTCCATCGTCTGGAATCCGCGCGCCGGCTTCTCCGGGTTATCGATGTATTTTTCACGCTATCTGTTGTCGATAGGCATGCCTTTCGAACAGTGGCTGTATTTCCTTGCGGAGCTGTCGCAGCTTGAGTCCAAGCCGGAGCGGTTCATGAGCGAGGCGACCAAGGGTCTGGCCCGGTTGCCCTGGGTTGCAGGCGGTTACTGGCAGGCGGGCGATGAATCCGGCGAGTTTGGCCAGACTGCGCGAACCTCTGTCGAGTACGTCAATCAGGAGTTGCATCTGCGTGTTTACACCCGACAGGTGCTGAGCCCTTCGCTTGAATGGCATTTCCAGCTCCTTGGGCAATTGCTCGGTGAGTTCTATGTCGCAAAAGTCCGGGAACAGAAACTGCAACAGCAGACCTATGTCCAGGCTGTTCACGAGACCGGCGCCCGGGTGACCCATGACGTGAAGAACCTGCTGCAGTCGCTCAATGTGCTGTGTGCGGCGGCAGAGCGGGACACGGGGGATCCTGCCGAACTGAACCAGCTGATGAAGCGTCAGTTGCCGGTCGTCACGCAGCGGCTGCAGCAAACCATCGAGCGATTCCAGAAGCCGCAGGCCGAAAGTGGTCGCTTCATCAAGGCCGGCGTCTGGTGGGACGGCGTGCAGAAGGCGTATTTCAACCGTGATATCGATTTTTCGGTCGAGCAGCTCAATCCCGACCTGCTGGTGCCCAAAGAGTTGTTCGACAGCGCAGCGGATAATCTCATCCAGAACGCATTGCGCAAGCGCAAGCTGGAGCCCGCGGTCAGGATCAGGGTGGCATTCGGGTTCGGCGATGCCGTGGCCTTGCGTGTGAGGGATACCGGGGCGGCCGTTGCGCATGAAGTCATCAAGGGCTTGCTGAGGGCGCCGGTGCACTCCGAAAGCGGTTTTGGCATCGGCTTGTATCAGGCGGCAAAGCTGGCCGAGGCCTCAGGCTATTCCCTCCAGTTGACGGAGAACCAGCCCGGTGGGGTCGAGTTTACCTTGCGCAGCCAGGCAAGCTGGCGCTGACCTCACCGGCTCATGCAGAAGCCGGTTTATGAGCCTCAGGAAACACTGATTAAGCTTTCATGTTGAGGAAGCGTGGATAGTGTTTCCTCTGAAGTGGGGGAACTACAAGGGTGCAGTTACGAAGATGCGCCCACTTGTTCAGTCCATCCCTCAGTCTTCGTCTCCGTCGTCCTCTGCCACGGCGTCATCGCGCAGCAACAACCACATCAGCGCCGTATTGATCAGCACGATCAGCACCTCGAGATAAAGCAGGGGCAGGTAGATCTGCCGGTTCCACTTGTCGCCAAACAGGAAGTAGAAGCTGTCGAAGTAGGTGCCTGAAAAGCGGGCGGAGGATGCATAGTTCTCGAACGGTGGAAACAGGATGACCAGCGCCAGATTGATCGCGCCAAATAGCATTACCGCTGTGCGCCTGCGCATGACCGGCGTTCCCGTGCGGGGATTGCGCAGCAGCAGCCAGCCGGCGCAGGCATTCAGCAGCACCCATCCCAGTTGCAAAAACAGCAGGTCGCTATTCAGGACCTTGTTGTATTGCCGGTCGAACACGAAGTAATAGGCGTCGAACGAGGCAGTGCCTCCGCGTCCGATGGACAATGAGTCGTAAGGGGGGAAGAGCAGCATCAGGACGATGTTGGCCGCAGCGACCGCAAGAAGCATGAATTGCGCGCGGTTCATGTGCCCACGTCCTCCGGGCTGGCGTTCTTTTCCTTGCGCCCCATGAGCCGGTAGACAACGGTTTCGCCCTTGCCCTTGAGGTGGATGGTCTGGGGTTCGTGGAATTCGAAATGGTTGCGCAGGCGTCTCCAGGTGGTGACATCGACCTGGATCATGCCGGGCACGCCTTCGGTGGTGATGCGGCTGGCAAGGTTGACGGTGTCGCCCCACAGGTCATAGATGAACTTCTTCTTGCCGACCACCCCTCCGACGATGGGCCCGGTTCCGATGCCCATGCGGACCTCCAGGTGCACGCCGTCCACTTCCAGGCCATCGGCCAGGGACCGGCGCATGTCCAGCGCCATGTCTGCAATGGCCCGGGTGTAATCGAAGCCGTCGCTTTCATTCAAGCCGCCCGCAACCATATAGGCATCACCGATGGTCTTGATCTTCTCCAGGCCATGCTTTTCAGCCAGGGCGTCGAAGCTGGAGAAAACCCGGTTGAGCATGGAGAATATCTGGCTGGGGGACATGCCTTCGGCCAGCGAGGTGAAATTGACGATGTCGGCAAACATCACCGTGACGTCGGCAAACCCATCGGCGATGGTGGCATCGCTCTGCTTCAGGCGGTCTGCCACAGGGCCCGGCAGGATGTTGAGCAACAGA